>NZ_JAFNPD010000007.1:0-124824 GCF_026535825.1 Lactobacillus sp. B4026 | reverse complement strand
ACCCCGCTGTTGCCTTTTTTACAACAGCGTTTATTATCTTACTAAACTAGCTCTTAGTTGTCAACTAGTTTTTTCGGATTTTTTTCGCCCTCTTCCGCTTGGCTCTTGCCTTGCGCCCGACGACAGTTATTAATATTAGCAACTCTTTTTTACTTTTGCAAGTCTTTTTTACGATTTATTAAAGTGACTTAGAAATTTTTTCATGCTAAAGTTGTTATATCAACGTTTAGAGGGGAGTTTTAAAAATTAAAAAATTTGATATAGCAATCATCGGTGCAGGCCCAGTCGGTCTATTTTGTGCAAATTTTGCCCACCTACATGGTTTAACATCAATTACATTTGATTCTTTAGAGGAGGTTGGTGGACAACCACAATTTTTATATCCGAATAAAAAAATTTCTGATATTCCTGTTTTTGATCAAATTACTGGCTTTGATTTAATTAGTCGCTTAAAGAAATCTGCTACTGGCAAGACCACTTTTTCATTAAACCATCGCATTACTTCTATTGAGCAAGAAGAAGACAAATTTCTTATTGATGGTGTTTTTGAGGTAAAAAGCGTCATTATTGCTACCGGAACTGGTTCATTTAAACCAAAGAAATTGCCTCTAAAAATGGATGAGGCAATTGAAAAACGCGTGCATTATTTTGTTCAAGATTTAGCTAAATACGCTGGTCAAACGGTTGCCGTTTTTGGTGGTGGTGATTCAGCTCTTGATTGGGCACTTGAACTTGCGGAGCAAGGCAACACGCAAGTCAAATTAATTCATCGCCGAAATGAATTTCGCGGTTTAGAATCTTCAATACAGCAACTGAAAAGTTTAAAAAATGTTGAAATTCTAACCCCTTATCTTCCTAAAACAATTACATTAAGGAATAATCAACTTGAGGTTGGTCTCAAACAAATGGGAGAAACTGACATTATTAAGCGCCACTTTGATCAAATCATTGTTGCCTATGGCTTTAGAGCAGATAACAGTATTGCCCGTAAGTGGGGCATTAATCTGACCAACGGCCAAATTGATGTCACGCGGGAAATGGCAACTAATATACCAGGTATTTATGCGATTGGTGATAGTGCCACTTACCCTGGTCGCGTTCCTGTAATCGGACTAGGCTTTGGCGAAGCTCAAATTGCAATTACCGCAATTATGCGCTCGCTTTTCCCAGAAAAAACCTTAACAATTCATTCAACCAGTATTTAGGAGCGATTTATGACAATAATCAATTTTATTCTTCACATTGATCACCATCTGATTGAAATAGTCAACCAGTTTGGCAACTGGACCTACTTGATTATTTTTGGCATTATTTTTATCGAAACCGGACTTGTTATTTTCCCCTTTTTACCAGGAGATTCGCTGATTTTTGCAGCAAGCTCGATGGCAGTAAACCCCAAATATCACATTAATATCTGGTTAGTTTATTTAGCAGTTTTATTAGCCGCCATTTTAGGTGATGCATGTAACTATGAAATTGGGGCACGCTCAGTTAATGCAGGAGAAAAACATTCTTGGTTTAATAAACTGATTAATCAGAAAAATCGAATGGCAGCCGAAAAATTCTTTGAGCGCCATGGTCCGATCACAATTGTTATTGGTCGTTTCATTCCATTCATTCGGACCTTTGTTCCCTTCATTTCTGGCGGAAGTAAAATGCATTATGGTAAATTTGCAATTTACAACGTAATTGGCGGAATTATCTGGAGTGGTCTTTTTACAATAATCGGTGCCTTGTTTGGTAATATTCCATTCGTCAAAGAGCATTTTTCCATGTTAATTCTTGCAATTATTCTAATTTCAGTATTACCGATTTTAATTGTTGCCCTCAAAAAACGGCTAACACAAAAAAAGGAGCTCCACTAAGGAACTCCTTTTTTAGCGCTCTAAAAGCTGATTAGCAAAATATAATTCGTAAATAATTCCTGCGACTGCAAAACATGAGGCAAAAAAGCCTTCAGTCAGCACATTAATAATTGGATCAGTAGCCGGATCAAACAGCCAAGTACTGCTACCAGCAAATAGCAAATGATGAAATACAACAAAAAAGTTATCAAAATTTGTTAGTGCAAATGGTAAAACAGCAATTGGCAATAGTAAAAATAAAAGCGCCCAAACTTTATTTAGTTTCAGTGCTTTATTTTTTTGACTCCTGTTCCACAAAAAAATAAGCAGACAACATAAAAAGGCTAAAACAGCTAGAACTAGCAGTTTCTTCACATCCGCAAAATGCTGTGCGGCTAATGACGAAGTTGGTAAATTACTCATCTTCAGTTTGTGCTTAAACGGCCAGATTAAGTACCACATTAACTGATTGTAGTTGTGCATAACCTGCCCGATTGACAAATTAACAGTCTTATTAGTTTTTTGCACAATTACAAAAACTAGCAATAATGGCCAGCTGGCAATAATAGCGCCCACAACACTACTAGTAACGCCAAAAATAAAGTGATAAATGATTGTCAAGATGTTACTTTTTTTGCTCATAATTTTACCTTATCCAAGCTATCGACCAAAATCGTTGGCTGCTTTTTGCCAATTAGATCTGCAGCTTGGGTAATTCCTGTGGTTACCAATAATTGGTCAACCCCACTGTTAAAGCCAGCTTTTATGTCGGTTTCATAATTATCGCCCACTAAAAGAGCGTCTTTTTTAGAACAATGAAATTTAGCCAACACTTTTTCAATAATGATTGCAGATGGTTTACCAATATATAGCGGTTCTTGACCACTGGCAACAGCAACCATTGCACACAAAGAGCCGTTTCCCGGCATTAGCCCCTGATCACTAGGCAAGTTAACATCAGCATTAGTACCAATAAACTTAGCCCCATTTTGAATTGCAGTAGATGCAACCTGAACTTTATGATAAGTAAAATCAGTATCAAGCCCCACGACAACATAATCCGGATTGGACTCATTTAATTCGAATTCTGGGTGCTTTAAAAATTCTTGTAATAAGCCAATTTGGCCAATTAAATAAACGCCAATTTTCTTGGCTTGCCAATCTTCTTGCTCCAAAATATAACTAACGGTTGCCATATTCGGCGTATAAATATGAGAAACGTCCGTTTTAACGCCATGATGAGCCAATTTGTCAACAACCATTTGAGGTGTTCTGGTAGTGTTATTGGTTAAAAAAAGACACTCTTTACCTGCTTCTTTAATTCGGTGAATAAAACGCACTCCGGACGCAATAGTGTCTTTTCCACGATAAATAGTGCCATCGAGGTCCACTAAAAATAAATGGTAATCTTTCACTTACTTGCTGCCCTTTCTTTTTTTAATTACAAAAGTATGATTATTTTTCTGTTCTTTTTTAACCGCTACCGTTTCCGGCTTTTTATAATGTGCTGGCCGAACCTTGTAACGCTTGAAAGCAACACCATTCTTTTTATTAGGTTGGCCCTTCTTACGCTTACGATATGAACTACCCCATTTTTTCCGGTTATTATTACGATAATGGTGCACTGGGCTCAGCAATTGCAAGATAAAATAAGGACCACCAGGATTACAATATTCCATTAGGTAGTCAGCAATCGTCTGTTCTTTTCGATCAATTGCTGTCTGTACGTTATCTTTATAAAAGCCTTTGAGACGTAAATGTTCGCTGGAAACATCCCCAACCAAAAAATCATATTGATCAAGATATGGGTCATATTTCTGGCTTAATACCTCAAGATCAAGGGCATCTTCCTTATTCACCATGACCTGGTATAACTGTTTATTAATCTTTAAACGGTCGTTTTCTAACGAAACAGCAGCCAATGGATGCCGAAGAGGCTGCTTTTTCTCAAACTTATTTTCCTTGTCAGTTTTTATCTTAACTACTTCAACGGCTTTTTCCGTCATTAGGTTCACTTCCTGTTAATAGGATATTTTTTGGCCAAATAATCCCCAATTACTTCACGTAAAAATTGTGGGAATAAAAACTTATTATCACCAACTATAGCTAAAGTAGGGAAAAACGGCACTAGAACATAGTGATCTAACACCGCAATTTCATATTCCTTAGCAGGATCAATTTCTTTGCCTTTAACGTAAACTATTCTGCTTATCGGGTCAAATTTGATTCCACGGTAATGCATTTGACCAAAAATTTTGCCGCGAAAACTCATCCCCTGCAAGTGAAAATGATCGAGGTAATGACGATTCTTCTCAATCTCCATGACCAAGCGCCACAAATCCTTGCCCTTTAATTTTGATCTAACAACATGCATGGAGTGCGGTAAAGCCACTTGTAAATCATATTTGGTTAAGATGCCGCGTTTAAAAGGTTGCAGAAAGAGCCCAGTACTCAGCATTGCCAAGTCGGTTTTAGCAAAATCAGCAATGGCATCCATTGAAACATTAATTGTTGCCTCATAATCGTCATCATATTTTTCCGGTAAATTCGCTACTTGTTCACGACTTAGAATTTCCTTACCGCATTCACAATAACCTAGAATTGTTTCAATATCGCCATTATGCTCTTTCATCAAGCTTGTTGGCTCGACATGCGGCGTTATTTTCTTTACATGGTGCTGATCATCAATCTCCACGTAAGTATTACCAACGTAATTACCCCACTTACCGGTTTGCGTAATCCAAACACCATTTACCCTTTTGCCATGCTTCAATAAATCGTGCGTATGACCGCCAACAATTAAATCAATCTGGGGATAATTTTTTGCCAAAAACTCATCCATGTTTAGACCAACATGTGTTAATAAAATGAGCACATCATACTGTCCAGCAATTTTAGGTAACACATCATCCATTGTTTCTTTTAGCATTTTAACGTGCCAGTGGTTAGGCTCATAAGAAAGCGGATATGCGGCAGTTAGACCGATTAAGGCAATTCGGGTACCCTTTTTGGTAGTGATAATCTTATTTTGAACGGCCCAGTGCGGCATTGACTCATCTTCCTCACGGAGGTTGGCCAAAATGACGGGAAATTTAGCATGATCAAATAAATGCTCAACCACCTCATGTGAGTTGGAAATCCCCTCATTATTACCAATTGTAATTGCATCATAATGAAAAGAATTCATTAATTTAATGTTAGCTTGCCCGTATGTTGCATCCGTTAAAGGGTGGGAACGGTCCATAAAATCACCGGCATCAAACGTGAAAACTTGATCAACTGATTGATCTTTTTGTGCCTCATGAAGATACCGGCCAATTTTGGGAAAGTGTTCAAAGTGTGAATGCAAATCATTAGTATGTAAAATGCGTAGTTTTTCCATTTCTCCCACTTTCTATCCAATCTGATTGGATTTTAAAATCATCTTATAAGCGTCCAAAATTTTACCCTTAGGCTTTTCCCATTCTACCCAGTCAGGATTTTTCCAATCTTCCTCATTAGTCAACGTTTCAAGCTGGTAAGTTTTATTGATGTACTTTTCATAAGTAACTAATGCCGTTGTTCGCGGGATGTTCAACTGCAAAATGCGCACATTCTTAATTTTGCCCCGGTCAACTGCTAGTTCAGCAATCCCATTTTGGTCGATATTTGAAATTTCAAAATACTTGCTGTTATCATTACGAGTGATTTCTTCAATTAAATCTAATTCTTCATATTGTTGATTCATTAATTATACCTATGAAATTAAAACTGTTACATATAGCAAAAAATGTGCAACCATGCTATTGTAATAAACGATAGAGGTGTACACATGAAACGTAAAAGCCATCTAATTACGGCTCTCTTTTTTAGCTTAATCTTTTTGACAACAACTGGTTTCACTGTTGTCGGGCACCGCGGGGATCCCACTAAATACCCTGAAGAAACTATTCAGAGTGATGATTCTGCTTTCAACTCCGGCGCCGATTACGTTGAACTCGACCTTCATCTGTCATCAGACGGAGAACTGGTCGTTTCGCATGATGATGATTTGTTTCGAGTTACCCATACACATGCAATTGTATCACAAAATACTTGGCAAGCACTTAGTCAATTAACATATGATAATGGTGAACATGTGCTGAGTTTAGCGGAACTATTTGAACATTATCAAAAAAAGCCAGATACAAAATTTATTTTAGAAACAAAAATAGATCACTCAATTGATTCTTCTTATGAACTTGAAGATAAAATTGCGGCAACAATTAAAAAATATCACATGGAAAAACGGGTCATGATTCACTCATTTTCTGCTGCCAGTTTATTTCATTTTCGGGAAATTATGCCTGATGCATATTTAATCTTAATTGTCGGCAGTTTAAAACGAATGAACTTCAGCAATCTTCCGCAAGTTAATGCAGTCAACGTATCATCTGATTTAATTTTAAATCACTCTTGGCTAATTCACTGGTTGCACCAGCTAAACAAACAGGTTTTTGTTTGGACAGAAATGGACGAATCGCCTGAATTGTGGCATTGGCTAATTAACAAAAACATTGATGGTGTCGTGACCAACTTTCCCAGTACCGGTTTCAAGTACAAATTGGCAAAAGAAGGAACGCATAAATACGATATCCACCGCAAGGGGTTATACTTCGGCAATAAAAAAGCTGCCACAATGATGAACCCATATGTTCGAATTAAACGCAAAAAGTTTGTTTATCCTGGACAAAAATTAGAGGTATCGTATGGTGTGCGGGCACATAACCAGCTTTATTATCAAATAGACAACCAAACCTTTATTTCCGCTGAATTTGTTACCCTGGATTTAAAGCCGCAAGATGTTGCCCCATACCAAGATAAGCAAGTTATCGCACGGCCGCAAAAAGAAGTTGCGCTTTACCGTTATCCAGAAAATCAGGCAAAAACTAAGAAAAAAATGCCCCTTAACCAGCTTTATCGCATCTATAATTTCAATGGTAGTCCTAAGAGCATGTGGCTCAAAACATCTCTAGGCTGGGTTAAGGCCCGTGATATTCTCTTTTACGGCTTTTTCGACGAAACCAGTTGGAAAAACTATCATAATTTGCCGCGAATGAGCCGTTATCCTAATATTGCCTTGACGCAATATCAGCCGCTACAAGCGCCAAGAGAACTTACTTTTACCCAAAAAATTAAATTAGCAGCGCAATTAAATTAGCGTAGCAAAAACCCGTTACACATCTGTGTAACGGGTTTTTAGTTAAATCATTTAGTTATTTGAAGTACTCTGCTTTTTCAGTAATTCATATGGCAATTCAATTTGCATATTGTCTACTTTTTCATTATTCATCAATTTGGTCAGCATTCTCATTGCTACAGCACCAATATCATAAAGGGGTTGACGAATAGCTGTTAGAGCCGGACGAACGACAGAAGCGATTTGAGTTGCGCTAGCCGTAATAATTTCCAAGTCATCTGGAACTTTCTTTCCAGCATCAATTGCTGAATTCAAAATACCGACAGCAGTAACATCGCTAGTTACGATTACACCATCAATACCATCTTGACTTAGTTGCGAGAAGAGGTTATAGCCGTCGGAATGATCCTTAATGTGACTATAAATATGACCTTCACCTAAATTATGTTCTTCTAAGAATTTCTTGTAGGCTGGAATGCGGTTCTCAGCGTTAACAACCGTATCAGGATTATCCAAAACAAGTGCTAAGTTCTTTTTACCATCGTTATAAAGCAAGTTCAAAGCCTCAGTATCGGCTTTCTTGTAGTCAATTGCAACGGAAGGAAATTCTTGGTGGTTATCCTTGGTTCCTGCCAAAACAACGGGTGTATCAGTCCGTTTAAAAGCCTCGACAGCTTCTTCTGGCAAACTATCAGACATATAAATAACCCCATCAACCTGCTTATTTAACAAGCCCTGGATTGCTTGGTCTTCACGCATCAAACGATTCTCAATGCTCGTAATAATAATATTATACTTATACAAAAGGGCAATATCATCGATTCCTTTTGAAAGTTCAGCAAAATAAAGGTTGGTTAAATCCGGCACAATCAACCCGACAGTTGTTGTTCTCTTAGAGGCTAGTCCCTGCGCTACAGCATTTGGTTGGTAGTGCAAACGATTAATCACTTTCATTACCCGGTCACGTGTATCTTTACGCACGTTGGTGTTACCATTAACAACCCGTGAAACTGTGGCCATCGATACCTTGGCCTCGCGAGCAACATCATAAATTGTAATATCTTGTTTACGCATCTTATTTCCCCTATCTTATGTACTAGTATAAAATTTATCATTCTTTTGCAAAAAGTGCAAACGTTTACAGCTATTCTTTCATTTTTTCAACTCAAGAACATGATATACTTTTCTTAATTACCGCTTGATACGAAAGGAAAAGTTTATGAATTTAACCAAATTGCAAGAATGGCTACAGAGTTCTAATAACGACGTAGCTTATATTTCAAATCCAACCACAATAGCCTATTTTACAGGTTATGATATGGAGCCGCATGAACGAATTTTCGCTCTTCTAGCTTTCAAGGACCAAGACCCATTCGTCTTTGTTCCTGCCCTAAATGTAGAAGAAGCCAAAAATTCTGCTTGGAATGGCGATGTTTATGGCTACCTTGATTCAGAAGATCCTTGGGCTGTAATTGCTGACAAAGTTAAGCACAGAACTACAGCATACCAAAAATGGGCGCTTGAGAAAAATAATTTGTCTGTTTCTCACTACCAATTGCTTCATCAACAATTCCCTGATGCAAACTTTGATGCCGATGTGTCTAACTTTATCGCTAAAATTCGTTTGTATAAGACGCCTGAAGAAATTAAGCAATTACAAGCTGCCGGTGAAGAAGCTGACTTTGCTTTCCAAATCGGTTTTAACGCCATTAAGACTGGCGTAACCGAAAGATATATTGCTGGTCAAATTGATTACCAGTTAAAACTGCAAAAAGGTGTTATGCACGAAAGTTTTGAAACTATCGTGCAAGCCGGTGCAAATGCTGCTAATCCTCATTTAGGCCCAACAATGAACAAAATAGCACCTAATGAATTAGTGCTATTTGATCTTGGAACTATGCACAACGGCTATGCATCCGATTCTAGTCGAACAGTTGCTTATGGTGAACCAAGTGCAAAGGAAAAAGAAATCTACGAGATCGACCGTGAAGCACAACAAGCCGCAATTGATGCTGTTAAACCAGGGATGACAGCTTCTGAACTAGATAGCGTTGCCCGTGACGTGATTACTAAGGCCGGCTACGGCGAATATTTCATTCACCGCTTAGGTCACGGAATTGGCAAGGATGTGCATGAATATCCTTCAATTGTTCAAGGCAATGACTTAATTATTGAGGAAGGCATGTGCTTTTCGATTGAGCCTGGCATATACATCCCTGGTGTTGCAGGTGTAAGAATCGAAGACTGCGGCGTTGTCACTAAAGACGGTTACCAACCATTTACACATACTGACAAAGAGCTTAAGTACATTCCGCTCAACGACTAATTTCTCTATAATAAAAATGCACTGGCGGGAGATTGCTCCTGCTAGTGCATTTTTTGTTAACTTAATTGTTAAGGTCTTGGTAAAGTGTCATCCTTTGGCAAAACGCCTGGATCCTCTGGGCCTTCAGCATTATGCAGATCATCAACTGATTTTTCTGCATTGTCCTTTTGAATTGGGTCATCATCTTTTGAATTATCAATGACAATATCATCAAAATCTTTTAATTCAGAATCATCCTCGACATTCTTAGGGAATGATGCCAATTGATTTTTAACTACTTCTGTACCGTTATCATATTTTTTCTTCAAATCTTGAACGGTATCATTATTCTTAACTTTTCTCTTTAATTCATCAATTTGATTATCGCTAACAAGCAATGAGCCAGCTAAAAAACCTGCTGCTCCACCTACAATAGCACCTAATACAAAATCAGTAAATTTTCTCATCGTAGTAACTCCTTTTTACTAATCCTTACCTTTACGACGCCTACGACGTGCAAACATCGACGATAAAGCAGAAGACATTATTCCGTTATTGCCTTTCAGACGGAAGTTGCTGACGCGTTTTGCCATCTTACGGGAGGACGCGTTAACATCCGAAACGCTAACACCTAAATCTGCGGCTGCTTGAACCACCGGATCTAGGGTTTCCATTTTAACGTTCACGTCCGCCAATAACACATTGGTTTTATCAAGTAAATCACCTGTTTGCTGAAGCAAGACATCAGCTTCTTTCGAAATCTGCTGTATTGATTCATTGGCACTCTTGATCATTTCTTCTGCTTGTTTTGTCGCCTTTGTGGCACGAATAAGCACAGGAATTGTGAAAAGTACTAAAATTAATAATGCAACCGCAGCAATTATACCTGCTAATGCACCATAAGACATTATCATCTTCAACCTCCAATTCTATACCTAAAAAAAGTCTAGCATGAAAATGCTTCAATCTCAATCTATATGTAATATTTTGCTATAGTTAATATGCATATAAGAAAGGCGGGAACCATGAAACAAGCGTTTCAAATCAACCAAAAAGTTTTAAAAATCAATTGGGATCAAATTGGCGAGCAATTAATCTCAGTTGTGTGGCAATTAGCAATATCATCTTTGATATTCTATTTAATTAATCAATTTGGCAAAAAAATTATTAATCATTATTTAAACCATAGCAAGCGCCCACAAACCAAGCGATCGAAAACAGTTGCGGCTTTAATTAATAGTATTTTTTCTTATACAGTTATCTTCTTTTATTTATTTGCTGTTTTATCAATATTGGGTATTCCAATTGGGACTTTGCTAGCTAGTGCCGGTATCTTTTCCCTTGCTTTAGGCATGGGAGCTCAGGGATTTGTCAGTGATTTAGTCAACGGCTTTTTCATTTTGAGTGAAGATCAATTTGATGTTGGTGACATTGTCCAGATTAATAATCAAACTGGGGTGGTTGTTCAGCTAGGATTACGGACAACCAGACTAAAAGGAACAGATGGTTCGATTATCTACATCCCTAACCGCAACATTTCAATCGTCCAAAATCTCGCCCACGGCGGTATTGGTCTTGATATTGAATTGCAGTTAAAAGTTTCCAATGACTTTAACAAGGTTCATCAACTCATTGAGCAAGTAAATAATGACATAGACATAGGTAAAAATGTCCTTGTCCAAGGTCCCAATATTATCGGGATTACCGCACAGACAGCTCAAACAGCTACATATGTCATTCATTTTCAAGTCGAACCAGGGTATGAAAAAGCTGTTCAAGATCAATATTTGACGCATTACTTAAAAACGCTGCAAGCAAATGGCATTTTATTAGCACAATAATGAAAAAGGTTAATCCCATAGTTAGGATTAACCTTTTTTTAAAATTGTGCTAGCCAGGCAGGAAAAGCAGCCAATAATTTTTGGATTGCCCTGCCACGGTGTGACAAACTATTTTTTTCTTCAACCGTCATTTCAGCAAAGGTTTTGCCTTTTTCCGGAACATAAAACAAAGGATCATAGCCAAAGCCATCTTCTCCTCGAGGAGCCGCCAGAATAAGGCCACTACACTGACCCGAAACGACTAGATCCTGAGCAAAATTGCCCGGCATCGAGGCCACAATCGTGGTATTAAAACGTGCTGTCCTTTTTTCAGGTTTTACCCCACCAAGTTCTACCAACAATTTAGCATTATTTTTGCTGTCATTATGCTCTTCTCCGGCAAACCGAGCGGACCGAACTCCGGGCGCCCCATCAAGAGCATCCACCATTAATCCTGAGTCATCAGCAATGGTCACCATTTGACTGTAATCAGCCAGAGCATGCGCCTTTAATTTAGCATTTTGCTCAAAGGTTGTTCCATATTCCTCAACAATTGGCGCATGAGCCAAATCTTTGTTAGTTTTGATAGCAACATCTATTTTGGCTTTTTTAAAAGCCTCTTTTAATTCCTTAACCTTGCCATAATTGGTCGTAGCAAACAAAATTTCTTTCATAACTTGCCTTTTCTTTTTTATAAATGATGAGCGGTAAAATTAGCGTCATTGAGCACTATTTTGCCCAATTTTTCTACTAGCTCAACCTCACCAGTTGTGTAATATTCATGTTGAGCAGATTTGGTACTGGCACCTAACAGCCCTTTTTGCTTCATCAATTCAAAGGTACTTTCCGCTACCTGATCTGCAGGATCGACTACCTGAACCCCAGTCGGCAGACACTGAACGAACTCATCACGAATAATTGGATAATGTGTGCACCCTAAAATCAAGGTATCAAATGTGCTATTTTCTAGTGGCTTTAGGGTTTGCTGCAAGGCTGACAAATAGTTTGATCTGCCAGCATTTTTTTCAATCAAAGGCACTAATTGTGGTGCCGCAAGCTCTGTCACCTGAACTTTAGGATCGCGCGCATTAATTTCTGTTTGGTAAGCATGGAGTGCCACTGTCATTTGCGTGGCAACTACTGCAACCCGATTAGTTTGAGTTGCGCGAATTGCCGCACTGCTTCCAGATTGAATCACGCCGATAATTGGAACGGTTATTTCTTTTTGGATGATATCCATCGCGACTGCCGTGGCAGTATTGCAAGCAAAAATAATCAACTTAACATTTTTACTTAATAAAAAATTGACACTGTTTCTAGTCAGTTCGACTATTTCTTCTTTCGTCTTATCACCATATGGGATATGGGCATTATCACCGATAAAAACAGTTGATTCGCCTGGCATCTTTTGAATGATTTTTTTGACAACAGTTAAACCACCAACGCCAGAATCTAACAGGCCGATTGGCCGATTATCCATAATATAAATCCCCTCAATTTTTTCTATTTCTCTCAATTTTACGGTAAAATAAAAGAAAATAAAAGGGATGAAATTCTTTATGCAAGACAACAAGCAACAAAGCGAACACGTGTATTTTGTTAATCAGTTATACCGCGACTTTCTTTTACCCACCATTTTAGGTG
The DNA here is from genome assembly GCF_026535825.1 of Lactobacillus sp. B4026. NCBI lineage: Bacteria > Bacillati > Bacillota > Bacilli > Lactobacillales > Lactobacillaceae > Lactobacillus > Lactobacillus sp. B4026. The sequence goes on along the minus strand of NZ_JAFNPD010000007.1, from coordinate 112,053 downwards.
AAGACAATGAGGCAATCTTATATTGGGGTGGCAAAAAAATTGCCCGCAAATATGATTTGTCGTCTTTTGACGACGTAGTCAGTTTTTTTGCTACCACTGAATTTGGCGATTTAACAAGAGTAAAGCAGCGGCGAACTGAGACCGTTTTTGAATTAAGCGGCCAAAGTGTAACCGATCGCTTGAACAGCGATAGTCATGAGTTTTCTCTAGAAGCCGGAATTTTAGCAGAAGCAGTCCAAAAAGAAACTGGTCGGACTACAGAATGCGAACTAAAGATTGATGATAAAAGGAAAATCGTTCAAATAGCAGCCAAATTTGACTAAGTTTAAAAGCTTTTTAATTGAGTTTTTGCCCATTTTTGCAATATGATTAAAGTGAGAATGGAGGAAATAAAGATGCTAAAAGAGTTTAAACAATTTATTGAACGTGGAAATGTAATTGACTTGGCTGTTGGTGTTATCATCGGCGGAGCTTTTACTAATATTGTAAATTCATTAGTAACAAACTTAATTAACCCATTAATTGGTCTATTTATTGGCAAAATTGATTTATCAAATTTAGTAGTCAAGGTTGGCGGCGCAACCTTTAGGTATGGTTCATTTATTAACACTGTGATTAACTTCTTAATTATTGCATTCATTGTTTTCTTACTTGTGAAGGCTGTCAATAAAGTAACCAAACCGCAACCGGCTCCAGCTCAGCCATCTGCTGAAGATTACTTAAAAGATATTCGGGATTTGCTCCAAGCAAAAAATAACTAAAAAAATAAGGCTCTCTCTTCTGAGAAAGCCTCTTTTTTTGCGTTTAATCAGTATATTGATTGAGAATTTGATCAAGCTTGGCCTTTGGGGTATAGCCAGTTATCCGATCAACAATTTCCCCATTTTTCTTAATGAGTAAAGTTGGGATAGCCATAATGCCAAGAGAACTTGGTGTTTCTTTATTTTGATCAATATCCATCTTCGTAAACTTAACATCTTGCCGTTCTTCAGCCAATTCATCGACAACAGGTGATTGCATCTTGCAAGGACCACACCAAGTTGCCCAAAAATCTGTTAGCACAACGCCATCTTTTGTTTCTTCTTCAAAGTTCTGATCTGTTAGTTCATCAACCATGAATATACCTCCCTATATATAATGCAATATTTCTTATCTTATAAAATTCATTATAGCAAGCCGACTTACTTTTTACAAGTAAGCTGTTTTATTTCAAATGGACAATAGTTGCACCGTTACCACCCTCGTTAGCAGGAGCATAATTAAAGCTTTTTACGTGACTACTGGAACGCAAATATTGCCACACACCTTTTCTGATTGCACCTGTTCCAATTCCGTGAATGATTGTGACGACATCAAGGCCAGCAAGTAAAACAGAATCAATATACCGATCAAGGTTGGTCATTGCCTCATCATAACGCTGTCCACGTAAATCAAGTTCGCTACGGGCGTTACTTCGCCGGTTGGAACTAACAGCACGGACGGTTTTCTTGGTTTGCTGCTTTTGCTGATTTATCTTTTCAACATCACGATCACTTACTTTTACTTTGATAATGCCCATCTGGACTTCATATTGATGCTCAGATAGTTTTTTAGTGATTGTTCCTGTTTGATTGTAAGATAAAACTTTAACCTGGTCGCCCACCTTGACGTGATGCCGTCTTTTTTCTTTTTGCAGGACGCGATTATGAGCTAGGTTTTCATTTTGCTTTTCAAGCTGCGTTAACTTTCCCTTCGCATCAATCAGTTCGTTTTGCTTAACATTATTCGGCTGCTTTTGCAGCTGTTCAATGATTTTTTCGGCTTTCTTTCGGCTTTTGGCGACAACTTCATTGGCCCGTTCCTGGGCAAATTCTAACTGCTTTTGCACACGCTGGTTATACCAATCAAGTGCTTGCTGCAATTTTACTTCAAGCTTTCTACTCCGATCAAGGCTGGTTTCTAAATGCCGGCGTGCAGTTAACGCCTTTTTAGTCTGTTTGGCTAGTTCGGCAATCATTTGGTTAATATCTGCATTATCATCAGACATTAGACCTTCCGCATTTTTTACAACATCTTCACGCATTCCTAAGCGCCGTGCAATTGCAAAGGCGTTACTGTGCCCAGGAATACCGATTTGCAGGCGATAAGTTGGTGATAAAGTTTTTAAATCAAATTCCATTGAAGCATTTATTGCTTTGGGGCGGTTGTAGCCATATAGTTTCAACTCAGGGTAATGAGTGGTAACAATTATCTTAGCTTGCTTTTTTCGCAAGAAATCCAAGATACTAATTGCCAAACTTGCCCCTTCCTCGGGATCAGTTCCAGCTCCAATCTCATCGATTAGCACTAAAGTTTGCTCATCAACATTTTTCATTATTTTAATGATGCCATTAATATGCGAAGAAAAAGTACTAAGTGATTGTTCGATTGACTGTTCATCACCAATATCGGCACAAATATCCTTGAAAACGCCAGCCTTACTATTTTCAGCAACAGGAATGAATAGTCCTGCTTGCACCATTAATTGCAAAATGCCCACAGTCTTTAACGTAATTGTCTTACCACCGGTATTCGGACCAGTAATCAGCATTGTGTCAAAATCTTCACCCAAACGAATATCATTAGCAACTACTTTATTGGGATCAATTAACGGATGTCGCGCCTGCAAAAAAACAAGCGAATGATCTTCAGTTAGTTGAGGCTCTGTCGCCTTCAGTTCACGTGCTAATTTTGCTTTAGCCTGAATAAAGTCTAACGCAGTTAATGCAGCAGCAATCTGCTCAATCGAATCAACTTCTTGCCGTGCCTGCGAAGAAAGAGAATGTAAAATCCGCTGAATTTCCCTGCGTTCCTGAGCTAATAGGTTTTGTACCCGATTATTTAAATTAAGGACGCTGCTAGGCTCGATAAACAGGGTTTGCCCGCTGGCACTCTGATCATGGACTACACCGCCAAATTTATTGCGGTATTCTTGTCTAACCGGAATAACGTAACGTTCATCCCTAATGGTAACAATTTGCTCAGACAAATATTTACTGCTATTTCCCTTAAGATAGCCGTCCATGCGCTTTTTGATTTCTTCATCGTTTGCTTTTAATTCTCGCCGTAATTGTGCTAACTCGCTTGACGCGGTATCGAGTACTTCACCATCAAAAGTTAGCGACTTTTTTAACTGATTAAAAAAGTCTTCTGGAACGTTTAAATCTTCCAGAATAGTTTCAATTGCAGTCAGATCAAGCTCTTCATCATCAACGTCTTCTAAAAAGCCATTGACATCATTAGCCAAAGTTAAAACCAGCAGTAAATTACCAAGCTCAGCCGCATTTAAATTAGCATTAATCCGCAGTCGTTTCGTACTTGGCTTCACATCCATAAAGTCCGTTAAGGGTAGTTGCCCCTTGATGCGCAGCATATTGGCGCCAGTTAATGTCTGCTTTAAAGCTTGTTGTACCCACGAAAATTTGCTACTAGGTACCAAATTAGCCGCCTGCCTTTTTGCTGGGGCGGTAATTGCCATTTCCTGCAAGCGATCCGTAATCTTTGCAAATTCTAATGTTTCTAATATTTTGTCATTCATTTTCTTCAAAAAATTTCTATTAATAAAAAAGGCTGGCTAAGCCAGTCTTTTTTGTTTATTCACCACTTAAGCGATCATCATCCAAGAAGGTATTTAGGACTCCTTGAACCATGTTCCATTCATCGTCTGCCTCAATTTCGTGCAAATCACTGCTGGTTACATCGCCTGCATCGTCTGCATCATAACTAAAAGCAAGAACCTCAATTTCTTCATCCTCACCAGCTGAAGCAGGATAAAGCAAAACGTACGACTTATCATAGTCATCTGAATGAAATGTGAATAAAATTTCGTATAATTCTTCATTACCTTGATCATCAACTAAGGTAATTTGACGGTCATCACCGTGAACTTCTTGTGTCATATTAATCCTTTCGGTTTAAGTCTAAATAATTCTGCAAAATCAAAACCGCGGCCATTTGGTCGATTACTTTCTTACGCTTGTGCCGATCATGAATTCCGGCTTCTTCGACCAAAACCCGACTTGATTCAACTGTCGTTAATCGTTCATCAGAATAATAAACGGGCAATCCGAATTTATCTTTCAGCCTTTTACCGTATGCCTTACTGCGAGCAACAGATGCTCCAGATGAGCCATCCATATTTTTGGGCAAACCCAAGACAAAACCATCTGGATCGTATTCACGGACAATTTTTTTCAGTGGGCGCATGCCAAAATTAAATCGTGTTTCATCAATTGGAATTGTTGTGACCTTTTGGGCGGTTATGCCTAGCTCATCGCTAACAGCTACACCAACAGTTTTTGATCCAACATCTAAACCAAGCAGTCTCATCTATTTGTTTTTTCCAAGATAACTTTTAACAAGCTCTTCAATAATTTCATCACGTTCGTGCTTTAAAATCAAATTACGAGCGTCATTATGCCGTGGAATATAAGCCGGATCACCAGACAATAAGTAACCAACAATCTGATTAACGGGATTATACCCTTTTTCTTCAAGGGCATTGTAAACATCTTGCAGAGTATCATAAACATTTTTGCCTTTATTTTCATTAAAGTCAAAATGCATTGTCTTATCTAGCGAACTCATAATTATTCCTCCTTGCTTAATTCTACTTGAAAAGCAGGATAAACTCAATTATTTATTATTTGAAACTAGTGTGAGAACTTGCTTAATCGCCTCGTCAAGACACTCAGGTTTTTTACCACCAGCTTGAGCCATGTTTGGACGGCCACCGCCGCCACCACCGAAGATTGGGGCAACTTGTTTAATTAAATCGCCAGCCTTTAAACCGTGATCAAGAGCTTTTTGATTCAAGCTAATAATCATGTTTGCTTTGCCATCTTTTCCAGCAGCTAAAACTAAAACATCTGACTTATTACCGCTCTTCCACGTATCTGCAAGTTCACGTAAGTCATTCATGCCGTTAACATCGGCTTTTTGAGCGATAACCGTTAAGTCACCGGCTTGTTCAACGTTATTAAAAATTGCTCCGGCTTTAATCTGATTAATCTTAGAATTAAGTTCTTCTACTTGCTTTTGACTATCATGCAAGTCTTGTTCTAGACTGTCAACCTTATCCAAAATATCTTGTGGTTTAGTCGATTTTACTTCAGCTTGAATCTCATCCAGTAATTCTGAACGGTTAGCTAAGTATTCATAAGCCTTCTTCGACATTACGGCTTCAATTCGTCTTAAGCCGGCTCCGATAGCTGATTCCGAGGTAATCTTAAAAATACCGATTTGGTTGGTATTAGCACAGTGCGTTCCCCCACAAAATTCAATGGAGAAATCACTAACTTGAACTACCCGAACCTGATCGCCATATTTGCCATCAAACAAAGCCAAAGCGCCCATTTCTTTTCCGCTTTCGGGATCAGTAATAGTCGTTTTAACATCAATTGCTTCCCAAATCTTTTGGTTAACCATGTTTTCAACTGACTTAAGTTCTTTAGGAGTCATTGGCTCAACGGCAGTAAAGTCAAAGCGGAGAAAATCTGGTTCAACTAAACTTCCTGCTTGGTGGGTATGTTCACCGAGCACACTCCGTAAAGCGGCGTGTAGCAAATGCGTTGCGGTATGTGAATGACGGAGGCCTTCACGACGGACGCGGTCAATCTTTAAGGTATATTCTTGTCCTTTTTCCAGTGGCAAAATAACATCAACAAAGTGCATGTTTTGGTCGTTTGGTGCATGTTGCACGTCTGTTACTTTAGCTACCAAATCACCATCATGGTTGTAGATATCACCGTGATCAGCCACTTGACCACCGCGTTCAGCGTAAAATGGGGTCTTGTCAAAAATTAACGTAGCCTGCTCGCCATCGGCTTTATCAACTAACTTATCATCAACAATAATGTCGATTAGCTTAGCGTGCTTTTCTTCATAGACACCATATTCAAACTCTGACTTATCCTTTAAGTTCATCAGGGTTTCATCTTGTGCACCCATGGATTGCAGATTACCACGAGCCTTACGGGCACGCTCTTTTTGTGCCTTCATTTCTGCATCAAAGCCCTTTTTATCAACTTTTAAGCCTGCATCTTGAGCGGTCTCAAAGGTTAATTCATACGGAAAGCCGTAAGTATCAAAGAGCTTGAACGCATCCTTACCCGCAATTGTTTTATCATGATCCTTTTTCGCAGCTTGAATTAAATCGTCTAATAAGCTCAAGCCGGAATCAAGCGTCAATTGGAATCTTTCTTCCTCGTTCTTGATTACCTTAGCGATAAAGCTCTTCTGGTCTGTGACTTCAGGGTAATGGCTTTCCATAATCTTGCCAACTACTGGAACCAATTTATACAAAAATGCGCCTTTAATTCCTAACCGTTGACCATTTAAATCTGCCCGTCTGATTAACCGCCGTAAAACATAGCCACGTCCTGTGTTGGAAGGCAAAGCGCCATCGGCAATTGCGAAACTAACTGTTCTTACGTGATCAGCAATGATTTTAAAAGCAGTTGTATCTGCCTTATTTTCGCCATACTTCTTATTGGCAGTCATTTTTTCTGTTTCATGGATAATTGGTAAGAAGAGGTCTGTTTCAAAATTGGTTGGAGCATCTTGTAAAATTGACAAGACACGCTCTAATCCCATACCGGTATCAATATTCTTATGGGGTTGATCAACATATTGACCATTTGCCAAGTGGTTGTATTGTGAGAAAACAATGTTCCAAATTTCAAGGTAACGCGCGTTTTCCCCACCAGGGAAGTTTTCAGGGTCATCTTCGGCCACATCATTATTTTCTTGCCCACGATCATAAAAAATTTCGGAATCGGGACCACAAGGACCTTCCCCAATATCCCAAAAGTTTTCTTCAAGTTTGACAATATGATCTTCCGGCATTCCGACTTCAAGCCAAATCTTTTGGGCCTCGGTATCCTTAGGATAAACGGTACAGTATAATTTTTGCGAATCAAAATCAAGCCAATCAGGACTGGTCAAAAATTCCCAAGCCCAAGTAATTGCTTCTTTTTTAAAGTAATCACCTACAGAAAAGTTGCCAAGCATTTCAAAGAAAGTTTGGTGTCGCGCCGTTTTACCGACATTTTCAATATCATTAGTCCGGATTGATTTTTGCGAACTTGTGATTCTGTGATTCTTTGGCACAACGGAACCGTCAAAATATTTCTTCATTGTCGCCACACCAGAGTTAATCCAAAGAAGAGTTGGATCATCTTGTGGAATTAGTGACTGACTAGGCAAGACCATGTGACCATGCTGTTTAAAGAAGTCTAAAAACATTTGTCTAAATTCAGAACTTGTCAGTTTCTTCATTAATTTTCTCCCTTTTGTCAAAATAAAAAACACCATTGCTATCTTTAAGGACGCCTAAAACGCGGTACCACCTCAATTGCAACAGTGCTTGTTACCTCTTAATAATCTTTATTATATAAAAACGTAAGGAGCATTTTTTAAGTAATCAATAAATCTTTCTCAGCAACCGATTCTCTCTTTGATTGATTAGCCTAAAAAACATATCTTAAGTCAAAAACAATTGTACTACTTGGCTTATCTTTGTCAATAAGCAGTTAAGTTTGATTACAGCTGTATGCATATTTATTTAAATAATTTATCCCAACTTTTTCCCAAAGCGTTTTTGCTTTTTAAGGTAGGTGTAACCCAAATGTTCATAGAATTTGTGCGCACCGGTTCGTTCCTCCCCTGAACTTAGCCTAATTTCAGTAATACCAGTTTTTTGTGCAATGTGCTCAACCTCAGTCATTAACTTGGAACCAATTCCTTGATGCTGCGTTTGCGGGCTAACAGCTAACGCTAAAATATTATACATTGGGGCAAAATAAAGTTCCTCAAATAGTTCGATATGAATATAGCCAATTACCTTCTTAGATGTATCGTCAACATAAACGAGAATAAGGTGGTGCTCTTGATCAGCAAGTAGCCGTTTGAGATTGGCAGCCGTTTTGGCCACAGGATAATCATACCCAAGCTGCTCTTGATTAATTTTTTGAATTTGTTCTGCGTCGCTTTCTTGTGCAGATCGAATCATCTTGTTTTCCTCCTAAGCTTATTTTTAATTACCAATATCATTACACTCAATTTACTTCCGGTATCAGCAAACTGTCAATAACATTAAGGAAAAAGAAAAGAAGCTTTAATAAGCTTCTTTGTTTCTTTACTTAAGATAAAAATCGTCAAAAACGGTTACTGGCAGCCGTCTCTTATGTTCACTTTTACGCCACAAGTCTTCAATTCGTTCTGCAGCTTCTTCCGAAACTTCACGCCCTTCAAGATAGTCATCAACATCTTGGTAACGAACGCCCAGAGCCGTTTCATCTGGAAGAGCAGGTTGTTCTTCTTCCAAATCAGCAGTTGGTGCCTTCAAATACAAATGCTCAGGGCAATTTAATTCTTGCAGCATCTGTTTGCCTTGCCGTTTATCCAGACGGAACAATGGGGTTAAATCAGCTGCACCATCACCGTACTTAGTATAAAAGCCGCTAAAATTCTCTGCAGCATGGTCAGTGCCAACGACTGCACCGTTGTTGGCGCCAGCGATTGCGTATTGTATAACCATTCTTTCACGGGCCTTGATATTGCCCTTGTTAAAATCCGAAATTTTTTCGCCAGCAGCGGTTAAACTAGCAACCATAGCATCAACAGCAGGCTTAATGTTGACAATTAAATCTTGATCAGGCTGTTGAAAAGCAACCGCATCGGCGGCATCAGCAGCATCGGCTTGCACGCCATAGGGTAAGCGAACCGCAATAAATTGATAAGACTGATCTCCGGTTTCCTTCCGCATTTCGGTAATGGCCATTTGACACAATTTACCGGTTAAAGTCGAGTCCTGACCACCAGAAATCCCCAATACGTAGGTTTTTAAAAATGGGTTAGCCTTTAAATAGTTTTTCAAAAAATCAACTGACCGTCTAATTTCCTTTTGTGGATCTATTTTAGGCAAGACGTGTTCATAAGCAATAATTTCTTTTTGTAATGGTCTCATCGAGTAGTTTCTCCTTTATTGATTTGACTGCGAATGTCCTGAATCATATTCATCTTACTGTCATATAAATCCTGGGAAAGATCCACCGGGTATTCTTGCGGATTCAGGCTTCGCTTGTATTCATCCCATAGACCATCTAAGTTAGCAGCACAGAACTTCTTAATATCAATTAGTTTTGGTTTTTCGTATACTAATTTACCATTTACAAAAATATCGTGAAGCAGCGGCTGAGCCGTGTAATCTGTCACTATCTTATTAATGTAGTTATATTGCGGATGAAACATATAAAGCGAATCAAACTTCCGCGGGTCGACACCAGCACGGGCAATCCAGTCACCCTCATTTTTCTTTTCTGTATTAGCAGATATCCGCCAAACCTGTTTTTTACCTGGGGTGGAAACCTTAACCGCATTAGAAGAAATCTTTAACGTGTCACGCATTTGGTGCTGATCATCCTCAATTGAAACCAATTTATAAACTGCACCCAAAGCCGGCTGGTCGTAAGCTGTTATATACTTAGTACCAATTCCCCAAACGTCGATTTTAGCTCCCTGCATTTTTAAACTAGTAATTGTCGTTTCATCCAAGTCATTAGACGCATAAATCTTGGCATCAGGATAGCCAGCGTTATCTAGTTCATGTCTTACCTGCTTAGAGATATAAGCCATGTCACCCGAATCAATCCTGACACCTTGGAAATTGATTTTATCACCCATTTCATCGGCTACCCGAATTGCATTTGGAACGCCGCTTCTGACTGTGTCATAGGTATCGACCAAAAAGACACAATCATGATGAGTTTCGGCATAGGCCTTAAAGGCTTCGTATTCGCTGCCAAAAGCCTCAACTAAAGAGTGCGCATGGGTTCCAGAAACAGGGATTCCAAATAACTTACCGGCACGAACATTGCTTGTTGAATCAAAACCGCCGATATAAGCCGCTCTTGTTCCCCATAATGCAGCATCTGTTTCCTGGGCTCTTCTCGTTCCAAATTCCATGACGCCATCGCCCTGAACAGCCAGCTTCACCCGCGCTGCTTTAGTTGCTAAAAGAATTTGGTAATTAATAATATTTAAAATTGCTGTTTCAACCAATTGACATTGTGCTAACGGGCCCTCCACTTGAATAAGTGGTTCATTGGCAAAAACAATTTCGCCTTCACTCATTGAGCGAACAGTTAGTTGCAATTTGAAATTACGTAAATAATCGATGAAGTCATCATCATAACCTACTTCATCTTTAAGATACTTCAAATCGCTTTCCTTAAAATGCAGGTTTTGGAGATATAAAATCACGTGCTCAAGACCGGCAAAAACCGAGTAGCCGTTGCCAAATGGCTCTTTGCGATAATAAGCTTCAAAAACGGCATTACGTTCGGAAATCCCTTTTTTAAAGTAGGTATACATCATATTAATTTCATACAAATCTGTATGTAAGGTCAAGGAATCATCTTGATCTAATTCTTGGTAAAACATTATGTCCTCTTAACTTATCTATAATAGTTTTGGTTTAATTATAAACATTTAAGCAAGTTTAAACAATTTAGTCACCTTTTATTAAAGACTGATAGACGGTAAGAATACTAGACAATTGTTTATTCAAAGAGAAGTTATCCGCAACATAAGCTTTTTCACGAAATGCCATCTGCTTAAGTTCTTCTTTAGGAGTATTAACTGCTGCTTGCAGTGCCGCCGTAATCGATGCCACATCGCCCGTGTTAGCGATGAAGCCATGGCGTTTGTCAGGTATCATCATTTCAATGTCACCCACATCAGTCGATAAAATAGGTAAGAGATTATCACTTGCTTCCAAAAGGACTAAGGGGAAACTTTCGGAATAAGAAGTTAGAACCGCAAGATCCATTCGCCGGTAGAGATGTTTCAACTGCTTATGAGTCATAAAGCCCTGAAAAGTCACCTGTGGACCCAACTCCAATTTTTGCGTTAACTCTTGCAAAGACCGTTTTTGGGTTCCATCACCTGCGATATACAAGTGAACATTACCATTGTCGAGCTTCTTTAGTGCCTGCAAAAGCAATTCTTGCCCCTTTACTTTTTCTAACCGGGCAACATTAACAATGTTAAAATGCGGGTGCTCATATTTAGCCGGAATGGCTGAATCATCATGGAAAAAAGTACCGTTATAAATCACATGCACTTTAGCGGCCGAAATGCCAGCTTTGGTAGTGATTAAGTCGGCAAATCTTTTGGTTATAGCAAAAATACAATCAGCTTTTTTGAGCGCACGAATATTTTGGCGGGTAAAGACTTTGCCTAAAAAACCTCGCCCCTTGAAGTCTAAATAGGGATCAGAATGGACGGTAACGCACCACCTCGCCGTGATTTTTCCCTTAATTAAAGCTAAATAGAGGTTAGCTCGCGGTCCATGCGTATGCACAATGTCAAAATTACCATGGTTGATAAAGTCGGATAAGCGGCGAAGACTGGTCAAATCATAGCGACTCTTTACCCCCAAAACATGATAATTTATTTTTGCTTCTTGAGCGGCCTTAGCAACTGGTCCATCCGCTAAGCATAACAATGTAAAATCCTTTTTTTCGCTTTTGGCTTCTTTTAGCAAATTGATAATATGGGTCAACCCACCGCCAGATTCAAGACCAGCATTGACATGCAGAACTTTCATGTTTTATTTCTTTTCCTTTTTAGCTTGATGAACATCAAGCATAAATCTTGGCAACTTGCTCACACGCTTAAACCGCGATGGCTCTTTAAGCAAACGGTAAAACCATTCAAGATGAGCTCTTTGCCATAATTGGGGCGCACGTTTAACCATACCCGAAAAGACATCGAAACTACCGCCAACTCCCATCATTAAGGCTGGGAGCAGATTACGGCGTAAAAGTGCTAATAGCTGCTCTTGGCGTGGTGATCCTAACGCAGCAAATACTAAATCAGGCTCAGCGCGCTCAATTTGATAGGCTATTACTTCCAAATCTTCTTTGAAATAACCATCCTCCGCTCCGACTAGTTGAATATCAGAATATTCATGGGCTATTTTAGCTTGAATTGCATGGATAACGTTTGGCTTTGCTCCGATTAAGTAGACGCGAAGGCTACGATCATTGGCTAGTTTCATTAACCAAGTAAATAAATCATAGCCAGTTACTCGTTCCTTTAACGGTGTACCCAGTATATTAGCAGCTTTAATAATTCCTATTCCATCAGGAGTAATATAGTCCGCATCATAGTTTAAAATTTTCATGAATTCAGGATTTTCGTTGGCTGCCAGCACAATCTCAGGATTAGCAGTAACCACAAATGTTGACTGGTGAACATTGATTCGCCCGATAAATTCGTTTTGAAATTGATGAAAACTTTTGTTATCAAAATCAACACCTAAAACATCTACTTTATCCATGATAATCTCCTCTCGTGGTTAATTAACTTTATTTTAGCAGACTATTAGTTAATACGGGATATGTTTTACCTTTTCTACAAATATGATAATATTAAATCGTCAAAGCAATAGGAGCACCAAATATGAAAAAAGTTATTACTTACGGCACATTTGATTTATTGCATTATGGTCATGTTCGTTTACTTAAGCGTGCACGTGAATTAGGTGATTACCTAATCGTTGGCCTTTCAACCGATGAATTTAATGAATTTCAAAAACACAAAGAATCATATAATAATTATGCTGAACGCAAGTTTATTCTTGAGGCTATTCGCTATGTGGACGAAGTGATTCCCGAAGAAGATTGGGACCAAAAGGTGACGGATATCACTAAGTATCATATTGATACTTTTGTTATGGGCAGTGACTGGCAAGGTAAATTCGATTTTCTGAAATCAGTTTGCAATGTCGTCTACCTGCCCCGCACTCCGGGAATTTCAACCACTAAAATCAAAAAGGACCTGAAATAAAAAAACTCTGAACTAGTTGATATTAACCAGTTCAGAGTTTTTTATTTGGAAAAAGTGAATTCAAAGCGGTCGGCCACATAACTTGCACGCGTATATTCAAATGGCTGCCCTGTTGACAGCTCGGTTACCTGCAAGCGCGTTATTAGGGCTTCGCCCTTTTTGGCATCAAGCAGCCGCGCAGAATTTTCGTTGGCTACAGCTGCCGAAATATGTTCAGTAACACGACCAATTTGATAACCGTTCTTTTCAAGGGCCTGATACAAGTGCGAAGAAATGTCGGCCTTAGAAATTTTACTAATCAACTCTTGTGGGATGGTAACCACTTCATAGCAGATTGGAACATTATCAGCATAGCGAATTCGCTCCATCCGTAGAACCTCTTGGTCGTCTTTTAAATTTAGCCGTTCAGTTTCTGATAAAGATGGCTTACCAAAACGATAAGAAATCAACTTACTTGAAGGTGTCTGACCGTTAGCATGAGTAATATCAGTAAAAGACATAATCCCCGACATTTTCTCTTGGACTTTTTGATTTGCCACGTAAGTGCCGCTGCCAAGGCGTTGTTCTAAAATACCCTCATCTTCCAGCGTTTTAATAGCCTGACGTAAGGTCATTCGTGAAACCCCAAACTTTAGTGCAAGTTGTCGTTCAGCCGGTATCCGGCTACCAACTTGATAAACGTGATTTTCAATTTCACGTTTAATCTGATTATGAATTTTTATATACATCGGCTCTTCCATTAGTACACCTCCAACGATAATTCTTATTATAATCCAAATTGGTCTACCTTGCACAAGCTTTATTAAATTTATTTTTTTAGCTTATTTTTTCTTAGTGGTCCACTTCATTCCTAAAAGACGAATATCAGCTTTTTGACCGCATTCAACTGTAATCGAAGAATCACTGCTAGCAATCACACTAGCACGCATTTGAGCTTGGTCTTTAACGGCTAGATCAGCACCGTTAGAATTTAAAATTAAATCGTGCCCTTCAAGAAGTGCATAATCACCTAATGCCAAGAAATACTGGTAATCCGCACCGCCATTAAAAGTAGCGCGTCGCGCAGTACATTTAACGTGGTCTTGAAAATCGGCGTGATTAATAATAACTGAATTATTAAGCGTAATGACTGCGTCATTGACAGCAATTAAGCGATTAATCTGACAGTTTTGCACAATTATGTGCGGTTTTTGATCAAGATAAATGCCCCCATTAAAATTACTGCCAACAATGTTAACCCATGTTTCTTCCGTAATATACATGCAGGTATCATCAGTAGACAAAAGCTTGCTGTTAAGCATATTTAACCAAACCTGCCCTTGCAAGAGCATTGAATCAGCAATTGAATTGTTTAAATCGACCTCTGCATTTGTTTTAGTAAAGGTATCAATACTGCCGTAAACACGCGAGTTATTGATAATTGCCGTCCCGTGGCCCTCAATTGCTAGCGCACCAAATTCTTCAGAAACATGCTCAATTGAGGAATCATTCATTTCTAACCGAAAATCAGCATCAGCATAAATTGAAACAGAGCCATTTAAAATTACCGTTGAATATAACTCCAAGGTGGCCTTGCCATTAATAGCTACTGCCGCCGTATCCGTGCCAAAGCCCTTAATAACGCAATTTCGCAGCGTCAAATATGTATTAGCTTCTGCCGGTACATATAAACTATTAGAATCATTGTTAGTGTTAATACATAAATTTTCTAAATTAACAAATTGACTGTCGGTGGCTAAGTTGACACAACCTAGAATTGTGGTGTCTTCTGGCAAACTGCCAGTGCCTTTAATCGTAATGTTGGAAAACAAGGTTTTTGCAGGTAATTCATAAAAACCTGGCTCCAGCAATAAAACGTCATCTGCACGTAAGTCCTTGAGGGCTTCATGCCAACTGATTTCGCCGCCTCCAGCACCAACGTTAACTAGTCTCGACATAAAATTCCCTTCTTATAAAAGTAAACTAGCCTTTATTGTACTATTTTTTAGACTGATTAGTTAAATGGTAAGTTTAATTGACGCAATTCACAGGAAAAACTTTAGAAAAATAAAAAGACAACCCAAAAGCTGCCTTTTTTCGATAATTTTTATTGGGTTAGCTGGATTCGAACCAGCGCATACTAGTACCAAAAACTAGTGCCTTACCGCTTGGCTATAACCCAGTGATAATGGAGGAGGGTGGATTCGAACCGCCGAACTCAGAGAGAGCGGTTTTACAGACCGCCGCGTTTAGCCACTTCGCTACTCCTCCGTTACGCACGTTAATTATCTTAACTAAAAACATGCGTAATTGCAAGCAAAAATTTGCGAAATTATTTACTTATTTTCTTCAACGTATTTTTTAATTCGGCGCAAGCCTTCATTGATCTGATCCATGCTGACAGCATAAGAAAAACGAATATAGCCTTGGCCGCCCAGAGCAAAGCTTGAGCCCGCAGTCACAGCAACGTGTGCTTTATCAACCAAATCATAGATAAATTTAGAATCGTCTTGTTCTAATCCTGCCGGAATTTTAGCAAAAATATAGAAAGCTCCTTGCGGTTTTGCACATTCAAAGCCAATATCAGTTAAGCCCTGGTACAAAACATCTCGCCGCTTTTGAAATTCACGCTTCATTGGTTCAGAATCATTCATACCATTTTTGAAGGCTTCCTCAGCAGCGTCCTGCATAGGCGTTGGCTCAGTAGTCACGATGGTTTGGTGAACCTTAGCAATTTGTTCCAAAATAGCCTGCGGTGCACAAACAATTCCGATTCGATACCCGGTCATTGCCCAAGCCTTGGACACACCGTTCATCAGAACTACCTGGTCATGCAGAGATTTTTCCATTGAAGCATGAGGCTGATCATAATTCAGTTCACTATATATTTCATCACATAAGGCAAAGATTGGTTTGTCCCGAATCACATCTGCGATGGCGTCAAGCTCTTCTTGGCTATACATTACCCCAGTCGGATTTGTCGGATAATTCATGACCAACATCCGTACTTTGTCACCGTATTCATCAAGAACTGCTTGCAACTTAGCTGGCGTTAACTTAAAACCATCTTTTGAAGTATCAATCGTAACGATTTTAGCACCATCATTTAAAATATTGACATCAGACATATAGAGCGGAAATATTGGAGTCGGAACCACCATAATGTCTCCCGGATTCAAGCAAGCGCAAACCGTATCAAAAATCGATTCCGTTACGCCATTTGTAACCAGCACTTCAGTTTCTGGGTCATACTTTTGCCCATATTTTTGCGCCAAAAAGTCGGCTGCCGCTTTGCGTAAGCCCATCGTTCCGTTTGACGGTGCATAATGGGAGTGATTTTCATCAATCCCTTTCTTGGCAGCATTTTTAATATGATCCGGTGTATTAAAATCAGGTTCACCTAAGGTAAACTTGACTACATCAGGAATCTTGCTGGCATAATCCGAAAACTTCAAAATTGGATTCGAGGGTGCGTCTGCTAAGCCCTTTCTCGTGTACTTTATTAAATCAACCATTTTTTCACCAAACTTTCCTTTTCATTTTTGTTAATTATACATTTAATAAAAACTATTTTCTACCATATTTTTTTAATATCTAATTCATTTTAGTCACTTTAATTAATCGTGTACTTATTTACAAAGGCTAATCAAGCCAATTACTCCCGGCATCCAGTAATAATTTACGGCAAAAAAAGACAGCTCAACTTAATGAACTGTCTTTCTTGGGTTGGGTGTTCGTAAGAACAATTGGGTTAGCTGGATTCGAACCAGCGCATACTAGTACCAAAAACTAGTGCCTTACCGCTTGGCTATAACCCAATGCAATTGAGCTTTTACTTGACCGCTCAACATTTAATAGTATAGAAAAATGTCGTGCGCAAGTCAAGAGAAAAATTTATTTTTTCTGATTTGAGCTCACATGCGGTCGCTTAAGCAAATATTGCATTTCCTTAATTAGTTAAAACAAAGTCCTATTTTGCCCTAATTAATTAGCGCAAATTTTTACGTGGCACGGTAACTAAAACTTTTAAACTAAGTTTAGTTCATAGGCATTTCTGAGCCCATCTTTTGTTTGATCAATGCGAATGACGCCGCGATATTTAAAGCCGGCAGATTTAATCAGCGCCTGCATCCGGAGATTAACTGCATGGGTGTCAATGCGGAAATTTGGTATTCCTAAAAACAGGCCACGAGAAATTAAGTTAGAAATAAATATTTGTCCTAAATGCTGTCCGCGAAATTTAGCCGAAATCGCAATCCGGTGGATAGTGGCATACTGATCGGTTTCATTTTGCCACTCGCCGTCTATTGCAGCATAGCTAGGCTCAATACTAGTTTGCAAAACAGCAATACCGGCAACTGCTTGATCAACCATTAAACAATATGCCCGCTTTTTGACAATGTCATCCAGTAAAATTTGTTCATTCGGGCGACCATTTTGCCATTGCGGGATACCATCGCTTTTCAGCAATTGCTTTGCTTCATTAATAATTGCCATTATTTGCGTTAAATCATTTTCTTGCGCTAATCGAATATAAATTGCCATGCATAAATCCTCACTTTAATAATAAGGTTAATTTTAGCGCAATTGTTTCTTTTTAGCAGTAAAAAATAGGACAAAAAAAGACAGCCTCTTGCAGCTGTCTCAAAACCAAAATTATTTAATTAAGGTTTAAAACCAGTATTATACTTTTTATTCTTAGCAATATAAGTCGGTACGCTAATAAAATGCATTGAACAAATGTCATCAGTATGCGAGATGCTGAAACCATAGTAATTATAATCGCCATCGTGAAGCGAACCTTGCGTATTAAACAAGTCGCCGGCATGTTCCCATTCCTGGTAATTACTACGCTGCTTTCGTCCTTGCTCGCCACTGCCAGTATAGCCGAACATCATTTGCTTTAAGCCAAAATAGACGCTCTTTTTAAGTTCAGTCATTGTCATCGTATTATTTTGATTATAAAAGCCGGCCATGTCTTCAACGTAATTATCATTTAAATCTAGGCCGTTAGCTTTACATGCACGAACGATGCCTGGGACATAATGACTATCGCGAATGGTCTTCTTATTTACGGCATATTCAGTCGCAATATCTTGAGCCAACTTGCGCGCACCGATACTATCGCGCCAAGGATCTAACCCCAAGTCATTGCGAGCCTGATTGATCAGACGCAGAGAAAAGGTCGTTAAAGTATCGGTTTGTTCCGGCGTAAGCTGGCTTAAATCAACGATAGTTTGATCATCGGCCTTGGTTTCACCGTTTTTAATCCGACTAAAATCATTAGTATCCATCCCGCTCATTGAGGCATCAATAAACTCCTTAGATGGATTCCCTTGATAAGCCTGAAGCAATTCAGCTCTGGTATAACCCGCTGGCAATTTCATTGTAGCTTGAACATTGACATTTGGCTTAATCGTTTTAATAACTTTAGCATCCTTAGCTAAAAGCCAATGTGAATTATTACCTATCTTATAAGCTGTTAGCTTCTTTTTACCAATCTTCTTTTTACTGCTATATGGGTATTGATACTTAGGACTGGCATAATAATTGGAATGCTTTCCAGAAAGTTTATAAAGCCGGACTTTTTTATTTTTCTTTGTTTTGACAAAACCTTTAACTGTAGCAGCTGAAACTGGTGTAGGTTCATACAGTACAAGTGCAGGAATAGTTGTCAAAAAAATAACATTAATAATGGCAATAGCTAATTTGCTTTTTTTCATTTATCTTCCCTCAAGAGTATTTACTGATTGGCTCTGATGGCTTTATATGTCATTCTAAATCTATTTAGAATTTAATGCCAATTAATTTTTCCACTCAAAATAACAAAATTAGACAATTCAACCGTTAAAGCAAATAAATTAGGTGTAGTGCCAGAGGCATTTGTTGGAATTTAATCATTACTTACAATACACCCTTTAACCATATTGGTCGATTAACAAGCTAATTATACGTGAAATTCATATCTGTCGGAGATAATATACTGTTCCCCAGCATGAACAACATTATTATGCTCATCTTCAATGCAGACTTGCAAAAGAAGTAGCGGGAAGCCGATCGATTTCTTTAAAAATTTGGCTTCGCTTAAACTAGCTAGTGCAACACTAATAATCAAGTCGCGAGAATTCAACTTGGCAATTTGGTAGTTATCTTGCAAAATTTGGTACAAAGACTGACTTAGGTCTTCTTTTGCTAACCCAGCAAAACGTGGTAATGGGAAATAATTGCATTCCAACATAATTGGTTCGTCATTGACAGAGTGAACTCTTTCAATAAACAACGAATGCTTAGTTTCCAGAATTTTGCGTAACTTAGGTGGCGTTTCTACTTCCTTAACCTTGATTACCTCAACGCTTGCCTTAAAACCCTCTTTTTTGGCAATCTGAGAAAAACTTTCAGCTGCCGGTGAACTAATAATTCTTTTTACTTTTTGCGGTTTGCGGACAAACGTCCCAACTCCCTGGATTTTTTCGACTAAGCCGTCTTCAGCTAGTCCCTTAATTGCTTTACGCAAAGTAACCCGGCTAACTGCAAATTGTTCACTTAGCTCAAACTCATTTGGCAGTTTACTGTTAACGGGGTATTCACCAGTAATAATTTTTTGTCTGATTTTCTCCATTACCTGAGAATATAACGAACCTGTCTCTTTCAAAAGTCACCACTACCTATATCATTCTTTACTTTGCCCCAACGGCATTAGTTATCCAAAAACTTTTCTATCTATCCAGTTAAATTGTTTCTTTTTATTATGAACAGTATAAAACAAAATCAGATTAAAGTACGCTACAACTTTATGCGCAAATAGCTTTCATATTAGCCTTAATAGCATAGAAACTAACAATTCAGCTATTAAACTAACGAGCCATTCTTTCATTTTAACAGCTTGTTCCAGCAAAATTAGAAGGTGGTATGCTTTTAATCGCCGATAATCAAAAGTTGTCCTACTAGTTAAAGTCATTTTACTATATCAGTTAAAATAAAATTTGTAATAAAAAAGGATTCTACTTTTCATAGGATCCTTTTCTAATCACTTAAAATTGTTCAATTAACTTAATTAATAAGTCAACTTCCACATATAGCGACGCTTAGTTAATGGATGCTTTCTTGCTTTAGCTAATTCTTCAGCAAAGACGCGCATTACGCCGGTGTGAATCATTGGGTTGAAGTAGTCAATCACATTCTCACTAGCCACTTCATTTAAGCCATAATCTTTGGCATCAATATTAGTGATTTGTGCATCAAATCTTTGCAAGAAGGTCAATGCGCGGGCGTCTAAATGACGGGTTTTGCCATCATTCATGAACAACAAGTATGGTGCATCTTTTTCTGTAAGTTCAAATGGTCCGTGGAAATATTCACCAGTATGAACTGTTGGGGCAGCAATCCACTGCATTTCCATGAATAAGAACGAAGCGGTTGAGTATGCTACACCAAGTGAAGCACCGCTACTCAAAACATAAATTGTTTTTTCGTTCCGGTATTTTTCACCAAATTCTTTTGCCATTGGTCCAACTGACTTAACTGCATTTTCAATCAAATCTGGCATCCCTTTGAATGCGTCCAAAGCCTCATCGTAGAATTCATAGCCTTCAAATTCTTGTACAATCTCGACTGCCAAAGCCAAGCAGTAGGTCATCTTTTCAGTTTTAGCAGCATAGTTTTCGTGGAAGCCGTGAACTACCTTATATTCAGTTTCCTTAATAATAGGTGAATCTTCTGCCATTGATAAAGTTACGACATGGGTACCAAGCTCTCTGGCCTTCTTAGTAGCAGCAACTGATTCCGGTGTAGTACCACCAAGTGATGCTGTGATGACAATGGTATTTTCACCAACACCCTTTGGCGTATCATAGTTAAATTCATTGGCAGTATAAATCGCAGACAACAACTTAGTGCTTTCATGAGAAATAAAGTAGTAGCCTGGATACAAATCAGCCATTGAAGCACCACAGCCAACAAACAAAACCCGGTCAATGTTAGGTTGCTTTGACTTGATATCACTAACAATTGCCTTAACTTTTTCAAAATCCATAATAATTTTTTCTCCTATCAATAAAATCAAATTTTAAATAACTGGTTACCAATATTTAGTTAAAAATTCCTAATACACTCAGCAAGATACCGCCGACAATACAGATCACCATAATCCAAGCGGTATTAACCTTTTTCTTGATTAGGTAAAACATGCCAAAGGTAAAGGCCAAGGACAGCATCTGTGGGAAAATCGAATCCAACGTCGTTTGTAAAACAAAAGTCTTACCAAATTTAATTGGCGTCGTAATCCCAATCATTGTGGCAATCATGGCCCCAATTACCATCAAACCAACCACATTCATCAATGACATAATGCGGTTAATCGTTCCGTTGCCAATCAGCTTTTGGATATTCTTCTTTCCTTGCAGATAGCCCCATTTGCCGCCCCAATAAGTAACAGCAGCGGACGGAATGATGGAAATTATCATTGCCAGGATTGGACCAAAGATATTGCCTTGCTGGGCCATATTAACTCCTAACCCAAAAGCAATAATCTTTATTGTTCCTTGGAAAAAGGAATCACCAATTCCTGACAATGGCCCCATCAATGAAGTCTTTACACTGTTGATTGACTCCGGATCAAAGGTATCAGGATTTTCCGCATATTCTTCTTCCATTGCCGAAGATAAACCTAAAACAAACGAGGTTAACTGCGGAGTACAGTTGAAGAATGCCATATGCCGGTGATAGGCCTCTTTTTTCTTCTGTAATTTTTCTGGGCTATCCGGTTTTTCACCATAAATCTCATCAATTGTTGGCGCCATGCCGTACATAAAGCCCATGTTCATCTGCCGCTCATAGTTCCACGAAGTTTGAATGGCCCATGACCGCCAGAAGAATTGCCAAAATTTATGACGTAATTGCTTACTTGTGTGTTTTTGTTCAGCCATAATTTTTACTCCTATAATTCTTCCAAATCATCTAGGCTATCATCTTTGGCAGAAGAGCCAGAATCGTTATTACCATTATTATTCATAAACTTATTCAAGATAATTACTAAAATCACTGCAAAAATGGCAACACTGATTACCGACATCTTGCCGTATGCCGCAATAAAGAAACCTAAGAATAAGTAAACAGCATTTTTCTTATCAATCATGGTTGACATTAGTAACGCAAATCCGTATGCTGGCAAAATTTTACTTGCTAAGGTCAAGCCGTTTGTCAACCAAGCAGGAATCATTTTTACCAATGCGGTAACCGCATCGGTTCCTAGGTAGATTGCAAAAAAGATTGGGATGAAATAAAGCAAGCCATAAATAATTGGACCATAGACGATATGGTAACTACGGGCCTTTCTAAATTTGCCATCATCAATTGCTTTTTCAACTAGCGAGTTAAATGAAGAAAACAGCATTCTGACGACAATAGCAACCAATTGACCTAAAACCGCAACTGGCAAAGCCACAGTTAGTGCCGCTTGAGCACTTGTATGCGATAAAATCGCAAAAGCTGAGGCTACAACTGAGCCCAGAACCATATCGGGAGGAACAGCGGCTCCAACGGCCACAATCCCCATTGATACTAATTGCAGTGTGGCACCAACCATTAGTCCTTTGGCAGGATCTCCTAATGCCAACCCCACTAGGGTACTGATGATTAATGGTTGTTCAAAATTTTCACGTCCAAGAAGTCTTGAGTCGAACATGGCAAAAACACCAATTAGTCCGACGATTAATGCTTTCCAAAACATTTTTCTAGCCTTTCTTTCTAAATAACATTATTTAGAAGCTCTTTATTAGATGAAGGAACCTGTTGCATTGAAATCTTTATTCCTTGATCACACATCTTTTTTGATAATTTAACCTCTTCAGGCGTCAAGTAAACAGCATTGCTAAAGCGCTTGGCATCAGGCTTTGCTGGAATTAAGCCATAGTTAATTTCTTCAACTGGTCCAAATTGATCAATAAATTTACTCAATTCAGTGACATTTTCAAAGATCAACATAATGTTATCTTTCAAGGCCTTGATTTGATCGATTTTAGCAATTGCAGCATCGACACTAAAAACGTTTAAGCGAACATCTTCTGGTTTAGCTAACTTTAACGACATTTTCTTAAAATCATCTTTAGCAGTGGCTGTGTCAATTACGATTACGCGCTCAATATTTGCAAACTTGGTCCACGAAAATATTACCTGTCCGTGCAATAAACGGTGATCAACCCTAATTACCTTTATCATAATAAATCTCCTTCATCATCATCTTCGCTCATTAACTTATTAACTGATAAAACTCCCTTCTGTCCTTCGGCAATTGCCTCCAAAATAGCATCTTCACTATCCTGCGCATTCACTGTGGTAACTAAAGTAATAATCAGAGGTAAATTCATGCCAGTCAAAAGCGTTAAGTTATGGTGATCTTTTAATAACTGGATCATTTCATTATTAACAGATCCACCCAATACATCCGTCACAACAATAACTTTGTCCTCTTTACTTGCAGCAACAGATTGTTTGACTTCGGTAATAAAACCTTCGTCTTCGGAACCACTGCCATAAGCTTCATACGCCTCAAGATTGTCTTGCTTACCAGCAATCATCTCAACTGTATCCTTCATGCCTTTTGCAAGCTTGCCGTGACTAACTAAAATTATTTTCACTTCTTTTCACCCCTAATCAAAAATCAAATATTCTAAAATGTCTTTTCTAAAAGTATGATGTATTAATACGTATATCTAAATAATATTATAATGCCTAAATTCTGTAAAGCTTTTCTTTGAAAATAATTAAATTATTTTTGCATTATTATCATTTTAAAGCGGTGTCATTGCTTTTTAATGAGATTTTTAATTATTGATCAATCTTAAGGGTATTCTGCCAAAAGCTGCGCTCTTGTTAAGGGCTACAGCAATTAGCAGCATTACTTATACTCTTCTTTCCACATATAGCGCCGAGTCAGATAACTTTCATGTGTTGTATATGATAGTTCCCTCATATAAACGTTATTTAAGATAGAAGAAAAAATTGAATGGTTAAAATATGGGGCAATCTCTTCTGGGAGATCATCTAGGCCAATTTCTTTACCATCTAATACGTATAATTTCTCTCCAGCAAATCTTTGTTCAAATCTTAAAGCACGTTCATCCTCTGGACGCGTTTTTCCAGTAGCGAGCAATTGAAAAATTGATTTTCCCTTATCGGTCACTTCAAATGGTCCGTTGAAGTACTCGTAGCTGTGAATGGTGGGTGAATTCAACTGCAGCATTTCTTCCAAATTACAAATCGAGAAGATATAAGCGGCTCCATAGGCGGGCCCGCTGGCAATAACGTAGATTGTCCTTTGCTTTTTATTTAATTCTGCCCATTTTTTGGCTAAAGGAGTCGTGTATTCGACCGCCCTGCGGTAAATTGGATCTAAATCGGCAAAAGCCGCCATCGCAGCTGCATAATTATCATAGCCTTCTACTTCATTTAATACATTCATAGCAATACATAGACCAATACTGCTATTAACCCGTTCAATCCTACTTTCATCAAGTGCCAAACTCTCATACTTAATTTGGTAGTCAGAGTAGTCTAATAGTGCTGATTTTTCCACATATAAGGAGATTGTGGTTGCGCCCGCATTTTGTGCAATTTGGGAAGCAGCAATTGTTTCCTTAGTACCTCTCATTGAACACAAAACTACTAAGGTGTTTTGGTCCAGATTTTTCGGGGCTGCATAAATAAATTCACCACTGGTATACATTGCGGTAAAAATGTTTTTTGCTTCTTGTTGCAAAAAATAATTAGCTGCATAAAAGCCACCAAATGAGCCACCAGCTCCTACCCACAAAATTTGTTTAATCTTGCCGTGCTTTGCTATCTTGGCTATCGCCTGCTTGACTACTTTTTTCACTTCTTCTTGTATTTTCATCTTTTCCTCCCTTAAAATGATACCTGTATCTTTTAATTATCATAATAAAGCGCTTTATTTAAAAAGTAAAGGCCAAAAATATAATACATGTATTTATTTTTAGCAAATAAAAACTAACACCTGTGCTTAAGTAAACTTCTTTTGCTATAATATTAATAAACTAATTAAGGTATAGGCAGATTTATGTTAGAAAAAGAAGAAGGACATACGCCCCTTTATATTCATTTAGCGGATATTATCAAAAAACGCATTGATGACAAAAAGTATCAAGAAGGTCACGCGATCCCCTCAGAAATGACTTTGCAAGAGGAATTCAAATTAAGCAGGACTACTGTGCGCAAGGCATTAAAATTATTGTCTGATCAAAATATTTTGATTAAATTACCGGGAAAAGGAACTTATGTTTCAGATCAGGGTAACGAGGTCAAAACACAGAATCATCATTTTTCTAGTCTCACTGATAGCGTAAAAAAAGCCGGAAAGACGATGTCTACCCGGCTAATTAGCGTTCAGGAAGTCCCAGGTCAACCTGAGCAAAGAAGTTTTTTGCAACTACAAGACGATGAGCAATTAATTGAAATTAAACGGTTAAGATACATTGATGAGGTGCCTTTCTGCGTTGAGTGGATTTGGCTGCCACCTAAATTTGCCGGGATTGAAAAATCTGATCTTGATTCGCCGTTATACCAACTATTGAAAAAGAACTTCATGGTATCTCCAAGCACAGGCAAAAAAACTTTTAAAATTACTTTTGCCACTAGAGAAGAATCTTTCTTATTAAACGTAGACGAAAAAACAGCCTTAATGCAAATTAAAGACTTTGTGTATGATAATCACAACTTGCCAATGCACATTTCGCAACAAGTTTTGCGCAGTGACAAGTTCACTTATGCCATTGATCATTAAAATTAACTACCAAAAAAGGGCCTAGTCGAATTGACTAGACCCTTTTTACTTATTAAGTTGTTATTTATATTTATTGTCTATTTCAGGCGATTAGTACCAGCCATTTGCTTGCCAAAAGGCCTTAGCAGCTGACCATGAACCATACCGGTTAGCAACGTAACTGTTGGCAACACGTTCTTGGTTGGCAGCAGAGTAGTCACCGTTAAGGTATGAAGCTGAAAGTTGGTATTTACCAATGTATTGGCCGTTTTGAGCACTGTATGAGCCGCCTGATTCACGATTTGCAATCCATGCCTTAGCAGAAGATTCATAATCAGAACCACCAGCATAATTTTGAGTAGTAGCATTGTAAGAAACATTTGTGCTAGCTGTATTTGCAGCACTGTTATCAGCAACTACTGCTTCTTGGTTAGAAGCGTTTTCTGGGTAATAACCTTTGTTAACATACTCAGCTTTTACCCATTGATTCTTACCCAAGTCATACCACTTGTGACCATTTTTATCATAAGCAGTTTTAATAACTTTCCATGAAGAATTACTTGGTAAAATTTGCCCAGTAGCTTCAGGAGTCTTGTAGCTGTTCCAAACGTGGATTGAGTTACCATCAACGTAGTTAACAGTTACGACTTCTGCATCATTTTCTACTGTTGCAGCGTGAACAGTTTCCTGATTTGCACTGTTCATTGCAACTACACCAGTAACTGATACAGCTGCTACTGCCGCCGTTTTAGCTAAGATAGATTTTACCTTCAAAAAATATCTCTCCTTAATAAAAAAACCCTATCTTTTTTCTATATCAAACTAACAAGTAAAGTTCTTACTGATCAATTTGATTGTATATATACTACAGCGTAAAAATTTCAGAATCATAACAAAGTTATCACTCGATTTTTAAAAAAAAGTTACTTGGTAAAAATTGCTTGTCATATTTGTAACATATTTATTACAGCAAACAGCATTTAGTAAGTTCCTATTATAGCAACTAATTACACTAAATTTGCTAAATACAAGAACGTCCGTTTGTACTAAGCAAATGGTCTAGACGAATTAGTAATTTGCAACAAAAATGAAAAACTTCTAGTCCGGCTTTTCATTCCTTGATCCAAAATGCTATAGTTAAATTATATTTTGGAGAAAGGAAACTAATTATGAGTAAATATACTGTTGAATTAGACGAAAAAGACATTCAAATGATTAAGGATTGTCACTTAAAGAACCCATCAATCATGAAGGCATTAGCAAATGCTAAAAAAATTGCAGATTAAGTTCTCTTAATTTGATGCAGTAAAGCTTCTCATATAAAGAAGCTTTTTTCTTTACCCAAAAAAGCCTTTATTTAGTGACCACTAAAACAAAGGCTTTTGGTATTTATCCGTGTTAATCTACCGCTATTTAAGAAAAAATTGATTTATAAGAATAATCGACTTTTCCCATATATTGTCTAAAATCTGTGTCATGGGCTCTCTTTAATGCTAGTTGATCACGGTACAGAACGCCCATCTTGTAAAAGACAAATGGGTTAAAGTAATCAACAACAGCATCGTCAATAACTTCCATGCCAAAGTTTTTAGCATCAATAATTTCAATTTGCCCGTGATATTTTTGAATAAAATCTCTGGAACGAGTATCCAGAACCCGATTTTTCCCCACATTGACACATTGAATGAATAATTTATCATCTTGCAATACTTCGAATGGACCATGGAAAAATTCGGCTGAATCAATAAAAGCACAATCCATCCATTGCATTTCCATCATAGAACAAATCGCAAAGCCATACGCTTGTGATCTTGCTGCACCAGAACCTAGAATATACATAAAATCCTGTTTACGATACTTTTGCGCAAATTTTTGGGCAGCTGGCAGCTGATATTTCTCCGCATTAGCAATAATCTGATCAATTTTACCTAGGCCGGCAAGCATCTGGCTATAATTTTGGTAAGTATCCTCTGTTTGATGCAAGTATTCGTTTAAAATACGCAACTCCATTCCCATTGGAACATCTTGTTGTGACGTCTTTTCATCCCACTCATAGGTATAAAAAACATCGTATAAGTCAGGATTAGCAAGCTTTGATTCTGGGTCATGACTAATAGCAATGACAAACGAACCATTCTGTTTAGCCAATCTTGCTGCTTCAATTACTTCTGGCGTATTACCGCTATGAGACAAGACAAAGGTTACGCTATGCTCATTCCAGCGTGGCGGATCAGTCAACGTTAATTCCCTTGCTGGCAGATAGGTGGAATGGAGCCGGCGACTCTCTTTTTCAATAAAATAGTGTGCCGGATAAAGATCATTTAATGAGCCTCCGCAAGCTGCAAAATAAAAGTCGCTTATCTCACGCTCAGTTAACTTCTTAACTAGTTCTTGTTCATTTAATTTCATTTTTTTACCTCAGTTTTAAAATTCTTTCTTATTTTTGGTTATGGGACAAAGATTTTAAAGTATGAACAAACAATTCCCAGAACAAATGTCCCAAAAATTATCCAGCCCACATTCACACCTTTTTTTAGCAATTTATACATGATAAAAACTGCTAGTAACGGTAATAATCCCGGAACTATTTGGTTTAAGACATCGCCTTGCAGCGTTAATTTGGCTTTTCCCTTGCCAAAGCTCAGTGGCGTGTTAATCACAACGTAATTAGAGGTCATTGCTCCAATCACAATCATGCCCAAGATTGAAGAATAATATGATAATTTTTCAAAGGCTCCTGACATGTTCAACTTATCCAAAAAGCCAACACCAAATTGGTAACCGTATTTTAAGCCATACCATCTGACCAATGTGCAAGGGATATTGTAAGCAAGGATAAACAAAAGCGGTCCTAAGAAATTACCCTTCAGTGCGAACACAGTAGCGATACTAGTACAAATAATTCGCCAAGTCCCCATCATTAGCGAATCACCGATTGCTGATAAAGGTCCCATTAAACTAGCCTTAATATTACTAATTGTATTGGGATCAAAATCATCGCTGTCAGCATAGCGCTCCTCCATTGAGGCCGAAATGCCCATAATGGTTGATGCACAAAAGTTAGAGACATTGAAGAACTCAGTGTTTCGCTTTAATGATTCCTTCAACTTGTCCGGTTTATTTTGAAAAATTCGCTCTAATAGCGGTGTCATTGCATAAGCATAGCCAACGCCTAACTGCTTACTGTACTCCCACGAAGCACCCATTGAAAACGTGCGCCAAAAAGCGCGCCGAAAATCTTTCGGCCGTAATTTACTAGAAGTCGTCGTCATTTGCTTCACTCTCCGTTTCTGTTGCTAGTTTTTGGTCACGATAGTACATAATTGCAATCAAGATTACGCCAAAGAAGGCAATCCCCATTATTGGGACTTTTAGATAGGCTGCAATCAGGAAGCCAAGAAAGAAGAAGGGAAAAATTTCTTTTTTCATAATGACTTCAAGTAGCATGGCAAAACCAAAGGCAGGTAAAATTTCACTTGCAACAATTAAACCGTCTTGAACAAAATTGGGAATCAAGTTAATAATGCTTTTGGCAAAATGATTACCTAAAACAAATGTTGCCGTAACTAAAATTATGGAAGGCGCAAAGTGTAGAATGGTTCCGCCCCAAAAAGTAAACCGACTGAATAATTTAGTTTTTCCTTCACCAGCAATCTGCTCACATTTAGCAACAAATGCCGGAGAAATTAAAACATAGACGAGATTTTGAACAAATAGCACTACCATCGAAATTGGTAAACCGAAGGCAATTGCCGTTGCAAAGTTGCTGCCTGACTGAATTGCAATACTAGTGCCCACAATGCTGGCGGAAACCATATCCTGCGGCGTTGACAATCCAATTTCCTGCACCCCGATAAAAGCTAGTTCCATTTGTGCGCCAATAATAACTCCGGCAGATAAGTTACCTAATACCAATCCTGTCAGAGCGCACATCACGATTGGCCGATAAGTTTGGCTTCTTCCAAATAAAAAATATTCGGCATAACCAAAGATCGCCACTAGAAAAATTAAAAAGGTTTGCATAATTGCTCCTCCTTTTACTTAAAAAGCTCTTTTTTCTTTTCTGTTGGTACCTGCTGGCAATAGATTTCTATCCCGGCATCACTTAATTCTTTTAACTTGGCTTCTTCATCAGCAGTAACAAAAATAGCTGCCGATAAGGATTTCTTGTTTTCACCGGCCTTAGTACCACCTAAATTAAGTGCCTTGATTTGTGGCACCTGTTTGACAAGCTGATAAGCATCGTCAACACTGGCAACAACAATAAACAATTTATATTTATCTGTCACACCGCTATTAAGCGCTTTGATCGAATCAGCAACGGTTTTTATTACTAATTTAACCCCACTTGGCTTAGCTAACTTGGTAATTGCCTTTTGGGTTTCATCCTGCGCGATTTTATCATTAGCTAATAAAATACAATTAGCTGATAAATGTGACGTCCACGAAAAAGCTACCTGACCATGTAATAAACGGTGATCTACTCTTGTTAAAACAATCATAATTTTTCCTTTCTAAAAGTTCTCATCTTGAAGTGTCTCGGACAAGTCAATTGCGTTGCAAAATTTTAAGCTCTTGGCTGAGGCATTCAGTGCATTTTGGATAATTTCTTTAGTTGGCACAGGCGAATCTAAATTGACTGCTAATTCTAATAAGAATGGCAAATTCATCCCCGCAATCAAAAAGACGTTATCAGTCAGATGCTGCATGAATTCGTTATTGACACTGCCGCCAAATAAGTCTGTTACCACAATTAAGTCCTCTTCTTTATGATCACTGATGACTTTTTCCACCGTTTTTTGCAAATCAAAAGAATTATCCACGTAACAATCCACTGCCGAAATATTATTTTTGTTTCCAACTAAAATCTTTAAGGCACTTAATGCCCCGGATGCCAAATGTCCATGTGAAGCTAATTCTAAATGCCGCTTCATCTACTTCTCACCCCCACTTTCATTTATTTAATAGCAAATTTCGTGCCAAGATCTGTCAGATAAAAAAGACCCAACCATGATTGCCTCCATAATCATGATTGGGCGTTATTTTGCTTATTTTAATTGCACCATTTTTGACACATTATTCGGTAATTGTAGAAGTGTCAAAAGAATTGTTATCATCTGCAGACGTATTGATATCACTTTCAGAATTAATGATTAATTCGCAAATATACTTCACCTCATTTTTCGGAATACTAATACTGTAAATTGTTTCCAGAATATTGAGCGAACTTTTTAATTTATCCAAAAGCTCTTGTTCATTGGCAAAAGACAAGCCTTCTGGTTCCGACGTTAGCGGCTGCTTTCGAATAATCCGTTCAATCATGCAGCTAATGTGAACATACAGTAACATCCTTGTTCGATTTTTCAATGGTTTGGTTAAAAATGCATCGAGCTCTTTTAAAACAAGGTCGATATTTTTCATGACTACGTGAGTATCCAAAATTGTTAACGAGTTCAGCACTTTTTCAATGGTAAAGTTGCGAACAACATTACTATTAAATTCCAGTGACTCTTTCTTAGTTAAGAAACCGGCCAGCGCATTTTGCAAGTCTTCAATCTTTTCCCCGTTAACTAATTGATCAAGAGAGATATAAGCAATATCCTGGTATTTAGGATTAACCGTGCCGACAATCGCTAAGATATGGTACTTTTCCTTTAGCAATTTTTCTTGACCGGTTAAATTTAAAAAGTCATAATCGTAGGTTTTGATCAATAAGTTTATCTTTTTTGGCAAACTGGCAAGAAGCAGCTGCTTAATTTTGCTGGCCGTACCCACACCGGTATTACAACAAATAATCAAAATATTTTTCTTTAATACCGCTGGATAAATAATTTTGTAATCATTGTTAACGGCTGCCTTAGTTTCTTTAACAATCATTTCTAGGGTCATCTTTTTCTTTAGACAGTCTGCCACAAACAAAGCTAGTTGCGTTGAAACATTATTAAAAATCGCAATGGGATAATCTAGGCTGGTTTTTAGCAATTGCGGAATCTGTTCCAATGAACCCATATCAACCATTAATATCAAGCCATTTTTAACCTGATGAATTTTGACATAACTGCGAATTTTTTGGGCAATATCCTCGGGCTCAATATCAATCGGCATATCAAATGAGTCTAATAAATTCTTTCCTTCTAATTTATTAACGACATTAGCAATACTACTGGCCGTTGAATAACCATGCGCCAATACAACGCCATGAATAATATCAGGGTTTTCACTTTTTTGAATACTATTGAGAAAAAGCAGTAAAAATAAGTTATCAAATTCGTCTACGTGAAGATTAAAAATCTCGGTAGACGTGGACATAATTAGGGAAGTAAGCTGATCATTGTCACTGGTAATATCCCATTCCTGCATTATTTGCTTACAAGTTTTTTGTTCTGATAAAGACAAGTGCCACTGATTAGCTTGCCTGTAATAAAAATAAAATGCCAGGGTTAAAATGACATTACCATTGAGGTCATTACCAAAATCATTTTGTAAATAACCAAATTTTTGATTTAGTATTTCCTGAAAAAAACTGAGCGGTAATGGTCCGACACCTAATCGTTGCTGCTTAAAAACCAAAAAATCGCATAGTTCCGCAATTTTTTCGTCAGCCATTTTTTTAAATGTAGCAATCGGGTAATGTTTGGTATAGGCCGTTAAAATTTGCCGCATCGTTTCTTCAATATGGTTTGAGTCTGACCTTTGAATCAAAAAGTCCTTGATGTGACTAGTAGGCTTAATCACCAGTTGGGCAGCTTCACGACTTGAAACGGCATATTCCTTAACATAATTTGACATTAACACCTTGTACGGTAAATCAACTAGCTTTACCGAAATTGCAGTTTTCTCTTCATCTGAACGACGCTTCAACGCATTTGCCAAAGATAGCAAAACAATATTTTTTAATTGGCCAATATTATTTTCGTAACCAATATGAACTAGCGTTGAAAATACTTTGTCATCCACAATAATCTCACGGTTAATTTTTCGAGCATGTTCAAGGTAAAAGTGTAAGATTAATGAACGAATCTCCTCACTTGTCCGCTTTTTTATTGGCGGTAGGGTAATCTGGACAGGAATTCGCCGAATAAAAGTGCGTAAAAAATTACTTTTAATGTTTTCAGTTGTAGCAAAAATCAACCTGACATGAACTTTTTTCGTTGCACTAGCTGCTCCAACAGGAGAAAATTCCCCTTTATCCAAGTAAGAAAATAATTTTTCTTGCCCTTTTGCATCCAACCGGTGTACCTCATCCAGAAAAAGCATCCCGCCGTCGGCTTTATCAAACAAGCCCGGTTTAGCCGTATCTGCACCAGTAAAAGCTCCTTTGGTATAGCCAAATAGCGTACTGGTAAGCAATTCAGGATTATCGGCATATTCGGCACAGTTAAAACTAACAAACTTGCCATCTTTTTGAAGATAACCCTTATTCACGCAATATTCATAAAATTTGCCAGCTAAATAGCTTTTGCCAGTTCCCGTGGCTCCTGTTAACAAAACTGGTAACCCGCCGGGGTAAGATGCAGCTGCCTTTAGTTCACGAATCTGGTTATATAGTGAACTGTTATAGCCAATAACTTCAGTAAAAACATCCTTTTTTGTCAGGGCAGCTTTAAAACTAGCCATATTCTGATACTTATTTTGAAGAGCTAAATCCCGCAATTTTGGTGCAGCACGGTCAACGAAAACAACAGGTTTACCACCGATTTTAATAATTTTTTTCTCTGCTACTAATTGATTTAAATAATAACTTACGGTATTTCTTCTCACTCCTAAATTTTGAGCAATTTCGGTAGTTGAGTATAAATTACTTGCTGTTTGCTGCTGAATTTGGGCAAAAATTTTTTCTTTCAGATTCAATTTAACCTCCCTTTTATACTCCCAAGATAGTCTTTAACTTGTTTTTGCAAATTGCTTATTTTCGCTGATATAATAAGGCTCTTTAGTCGCAATTATACAGGTTGGTAAATTTAAACATTTAGCTAAAAAAGCGCTTTATCATAACTCCAACTTTAATCTAAAACTTAAAAGTAAGTCAATGACTTTTTAAATATAATGGTAGAAATAGTTCGAACTATGAGTTCCTACAGATTTGTTCAATTAGGGTAACAGTGTTATCATAAGTTAAAAGATAACGCCGTTATCAAGGAGAAAATTACTATGAAACATACTAAAGACCAGTTGATTTTGCGGGCTATACAAGTAATTGATAAGAATGGCTATCAAAATTTGTCTTTGCGTAAACTTACGGCTGCGCTTAATCTAACGACAGGAGCCTTTTATAAACACTTTAAAGATAAAGACGATTTATTTAAAGCAGTAGCCCAAGAATTATCACAGGAGTTTATTGAAGCAATTGACTTTAACAGCAGTTCACCTACTGAACAGCTGTTACAAATTGCTGATTATTTTGTCAATCAAATGCAAAAACACCCAAATAAGATGGAATTTCTGTTTTTTAATGACCAATCTATTATCGCTCTAAAGCAAAAAGATCTTACTTATCCTTTTTTACATAAATTACTACAATTAATTGATCAAATTAACACTAACTCTAATATGAATAATCAAGATTTTTTTATTCAAATTTGGTCATTTATCCAGGGATATACCTTTTTAATTAAAAATAAAGTTACTACTTATCACCCCGACCTAGTACGCAAAACTTTAACAGAAATAATGAAGGGGGCGAACTAACTTGAGCACGTTAATAGTCTATTGTCACCCTTATGAAAAAAGCTTTAATCACGCCATTTTGAGCATGGTAAAAACTAACTTAAACAAGCAAAAGCAACATTTCCAGATAATTGACCTTTATGCTGAACATTTTAATCCGGTCTACGATAAGGAAGAATTACGGTTATACCATGATGGCGAAACACATGATCCATTAGTAACAAAGTATTTAACCATGTTACAAAATTCATCTAGTATTATTTTTATTACACCTCTTTGGTGGAACAGCATACCAGGAATGCTTAAAGGCTTTATCGACAAGGTGATGAAGGAAGGAGCTGGTCTTTCACATACCGTTTCTTCTCTTGGCATTCATGGTGAACTGACCAACATAAAGCATACCTATGTTCTAACAACTTCCACCTCGCCCAAATTTTATCTTCAATTCTTCTGTGGCAACGCCATTAAACGAGTATTCATCAATCATACTTTAAAGCAACTTGGAATGAAGAGGCGTCATTGGCTTCATTTTGGCGGCATCACGTTTGCTAAATTGTCAAAACGCCAAAAATACTTAAACTATATTGCCAACTATCGTTTTAAATAAAAGGCAAGGCCTCTTCGAAGCCTTGCCTTTTTTATATGCTATTCATTTTTAAATAAGTGATAGATTTCTTCCGGTGTATTAGCCTTTTTTAGACTAGCAATGAAATCCTCATGAGTTAATAATTTTGCCGTATTGGAAAGATATTTTAAATGTGAGTTACTATCTACTTCTGGAATTAAGAACGAAATTACAGTATCGATTTTCTGTCCATCTAGCGACTGCCAATCAATTGGTTTCTTTAATTTCAAGATTATCATTGCCGATTTATTAATTGCTGCTGATTGAGCATGCGGAATTGCAAAACCTTCAGTCATTCCCGTGCTACCCTCTTGTTCTCGCTGCTTGTAACTGGCCAAAACCTTAGCGGCATCGGTAGCCAAGTTATTTTGTACTGCAAAATCAGCTAAATACTTAAGGGCATCATCACGGTCTTTTACATCAACGTCAACTTGAATATTATTTAATGCCAAAATTTTACTTGGATCATGGTCTTCTGGATTATCCTGAGCAGTTTCCGTAATGGTTGAACTTTCATTACTTGAAACTACAGCTTCTTTTTTAGCAAATCTGCCGGCAATTAAAGCCAGTAATGCACCAGAAATTATCGCTCCAATGACAATCCAAAGTACCCATAAAAATGGCTTATTGACCAATGGTAAAACAATGAAACCACCGTGTGGAGCAGGAACTGTGATCCGGGTCAGGTAAGTTAAAACTGATGCGACAGCTGAACCAACCATAAAAGCAGGAATGTTCCATAATGGGTGCTTGGCAGCAAACGGAATTGCTCCTTCTGTGATATGCGTTGAACCTAATAAGAAGTTGACATAGCCCGCCGTTTTTTCACTCTTGGTATATGCTTTTGGATTCATTAAAACAGCAAATCCCGTAGCTAGTGGTGGTGCAATACATGCAGCAGAAACGCCAGCCATAAAGTAATAATTGCCTTGGGCTAGTAAAACCGTGCCCGTTACATAAGCAGCCTTATTAATCGGACCACCAAAGTCAGCAGCACACATCATCCCGACGATAATTCCAAGTAATACTGGGCTAGTATTTTCAAAGCCTTTTAGCCATGACATCAATCCCAGATTAATTGCTTTTATCGGTGTATTTAACCAGTACATAATTGCACCGGTAATTAATACGCCTAAGACTGGAAATAGAAAAATTGATTTTAGTCCCCTAAATTTATCATCTGGTAAAGGCTGAAATAATTTCTGCAGAAGCCAGACAACGATAACAGCCAGATAACCACCAACAATTGCGCCTAAAAAGCCGCCACCGCCGTTAAAAGTTATAAAGCCCGCCGCTAGTCCGACTACAAAGCCAGTCCTTTGAGCTAATGCCTCTGCAATATAAGCTCCTAAAACTGGCGCCATTAGGTTCATCGTTGTGCTGCCAACTGTATTTAACATTGCAGCAAATTGGTTGTATTCACTATTTTTCGGATCAGCCGAGTTTATCCCCCAAAAAAAGGAGATGGCAATCAATACCCCACCAGCAACTACAAACGGCAACATGTGGGATACCCCATTCATTAATGAAGTATAAAGCTTGTTACCAATAGTTTGATTACTTGCCACAGTTTCCGTTGACTGCAGTTTTTTATCTTGGCGATAAACTGGTGCATTCAGAGCCTTGTTAATTAATTCTTCCGGCTCTTTTAATCCCTTGGCAACTGGGACAACTACTAGTTTTTTACCTGCAAATCTCTCTGTACCAACATCAATATCTGAAGCGACGATTACTGCTTGTGCTGCTTCAATTTCGTCACTAGTCAAGCGATTTTCGACCCCAGTTTGTCCGTGAGTCTCAATTTTAATTGTATAGCCTAATTTTTGGGCGGCTTTTTCCAAAGCCTCTTGTGCCATAAAAGTATGGGCAACGCCGGTTGCACACCCAGTCGCACCCACTAAATCATATTTAGCCATTTTATTTCATCCCTTCTTTAACCGTAATTTGTGGCAATAATTTATCTAATTTAAAATCCGTCAAGCCCGTTCTGCTTGCCGTATCACTGCCGGCAGCTACTGCTACTTTTAGTGCCTCACTAACTGACTGACCTTTTTCTATGAAGGCAAGAAAAGTACCCAACATCGTGTCACCAGCACACGCTGAATTGACCACTTTGATTTTAGGAGCATTGGCAAATAAAACTTCTTTTTCATTAATTAGTGCTGCTCCTCTTGCACCAAGCGAAACTAGGACATTTTGACAGCCCGCCTGCACCAATTTCTGCGCTAATTCAACTGTTTTGGCACTAGTCATTTCACCTTTATAATGGTAAAAACTGGCCAGTTCGGTTTCGTTAGGCTTAAGTAAAAACGGATGGTACGGTAGGGTATCAACCACCGCCAAATAGCTGCTATCAATTACCAGCTTCGCTTTTTTGGCAGCGACAATCCGGGCTATTTGCACCAAATAACTTGGTTCGATCCCCTGGGCAAAGCTACCGGAAATTACCACTAAATCTTCTTCAGTAAGTGTTTCCTCAAAATAAGCCAAAAATTGCTGCTGCACTTCTGTGCTAATTTCTGGTCCAGGATTAACCTCTTTATATTCAGTATTCTGGTCAATGACATTAGTGAAAACATTCACTCTAGTTAAACCATTCACCTTCAAAAATTTAGTTTTGATTCCTTTTGCCGCCAATCCATTAGTAACGTAGTCAAGCGTGAACCCACCACCAATACCGGTCGCAACACTTTTAATGCCAAGCTTTTTTAAAATAAATGATACATTGACACCCTTGCCGTTAGGCTGCAATTCAAAACTTTCCGTTCGATTAACAACTTTTGGTTCTAATTTTTTCGTCACAATTACTAAATCGATTGCTGGATTTAAAGTTATTGTATAAATCAATGCTTTTTCTCCTTTTCCTTGCCTTTTGTACTATTATAAAGAGAATAAAGTGTAACGATTTTCATAAATGATAGCGTTTACTAAAAATAACAGAAAACTATTTACAAAAGAGGTATAATCATGCCGACAAAAGAACTAAGTTCCGCTGAATTGCATCTTTGGAATATTGTCGAAAATAATCCGGATAAAATTGCTAAAATGTCAATCGTTAAGTTAAGTCAATTTGCTAATGTTTCTACTGCCACAATTGTTCGCACCATGCAAAAGATGGGTTACAGTGGCTATACTTCTTATCGCGAAGCATTAAAACTCAAAAGTAAATCTAATTCTACTTTCGCAGTTTTAAATGAAGCAGATGACAAGATTAGGAGCGTTATTACTAAAAACGAGATTGAAATGAATAATACCTTGCACAATCTCAATTACAGTACGATCGAAGATAGCATCTCCATGACTAAACAGGCTAAAATCGTTTATTTGTTTGCACGGGGACTGTCAGAATCGATTGCACATGAAATGATGGTTAAATTGCAGCTAACTGGTAAATACTGTGAGTTCCATTCTGATCCCAATATCATCATGACAATTGCTAATAAATTAAACCGGGATGCTCTCGCTATTTTTATTACACTGAATGGCGAAACAGATGAATTGGTCAAAGCTGCCAAAACATTGCGAAAAAATGATATTCCTATTTTGACGTTTACCACTAATCCTGCTGGCAGTATTTTAGCTTCTTCAACGCTGTCCTTCATTGGCTATAAGTCAAAAACAAATTACTTTCCCGAATATGAAGTACGCTCACGCTTGCCATTGCAGATTATGACGAGAATCTTTTGCGATGCGTATTCAGTCAGAACCAACTTTTTCAAGGCTAACTAAAAAAGGCTGCTAGTTTTTCTACTAGTCAGCCAGTTTGTTAAATTTTATCAGTAAATTCATATCACAATTAAAAAAGCGCACAAGCAAAAGCACGATTCCGTTATTAATCACAGAATCGTGCTTTTGTAATAATTTTATTAACTTATTTGTAGTTATTGAACCGTCAATTTATCACGCCAAGATTTTGCTCCTTTGAGCGCTTGGTTTAAGTTTTCAATATTTTCTTTACCTTTAGTTGATAGCCATTTGCGACCAGCTGCTTCACTTTCACCGGCAAATGGCTTAATAGCAGGCTTCCAAGTTGCGCGTCCACATAAGACCCCGTTAAAGTCGGCTCCGGCTTCTTCGGCCATTTTGATTTCAGCAATAAATTCTTCACTCGTTACGCCAGCGGATAGGAAAATAAATGGTAGATCAGTAATATCAGATTGCTGTTTAAGCAAGTCTTTAGCCTGTTCTTGTGTATAAACCACCTCATTATTTCCATTAAAGCCTTCGACAAACTTGAGATTAAACGGAATTTCCACTTTCAAAACAGTAACATCATACTGCGGCGCTGAGAATTCTTTCATTGCTTGTAAAACCTTATTAGCTTTAACTTTGGCAAACTCTGCACTTTTTGTATCTTCAATCTTGCTGTCATAAGTCAATAGCTCAAGGAAAAATGGTAATTCGTTAGCTTTTGCTTCAGCGCCAACCCGCTCTACAAAGGCCTTCTTCTTATCATTGATTTCTTGGCCTTCATCCGGATCATAGTAAAGCAAGAATTTAATCGCATCCCCGCCTTCATTCTTAATGCGCAACCCAGATTGATTGGCAATTAAATCTGGCATTCTGCCGGGTTCAGTAGTATCATAACCAGTCTTTTCGTAAGAAAGAAGCAAGCCACAATTCTTGTCTCGAACTTTGGTTGCCGGTAAGCCATACTCTGGATCAGTCAAAATTGACGAAGCATAAGGTGTCAATTCACTTGAAACTGCCTTTTTAAAATCAACAATTGTTGTTTCATCAGCAGGTTTATTAGCAGCATCAGCCAGCATTTTCTTTAAAGAACCACGCTGATCGATTGCTAACGCACTAATTACGCCATCTTTAGTTGACAAATTTTCCAGATGTTTTGCAACTGCGGAAGATATTGATCTCATTATAAATCTCCTTTAACATTCTCTTTAATCGCACACTGTTATTATATACTCATTGTAAGCGCATTTAAAGAAGCGGTCGGATTTACGAAAAACTTTTCAGCTTTGAGATCAATTTTGAAAAAGTTTACAGCTCCCTAACAGCCTTTATTAGAAAATTAAAGGTAAAAACTATTTTTCCACTTTTAACCATTTATTTTAGGCTTTTTTATAGATTAAGAATTCGGTTCCCGAAACAAACTCATTAACTGAACCTCCAGTTGGAATAATAAATCTTATCCAAGCTGCTTTGGTTCCCGGCGCAAACTTAATTTCCTTAGTTGAACTATCTTTTGCCCAATTCGAAGCACTACCAACCTCTTGCCAATTAGTTCCGTCTAAACTTACTTCAACCTTAATTGCCGTAATAATTCCATTAGTTCCACCATCATTACGCGGAAGATAAACAAAACGATCAAGATCTGTCGGCTCAGCTAATTGTGCGGTTATCGTCATTGGCGTAGCCGCCTGTTTGTTGCCATCAGAGAACCAATTAGAATGTGCAATTGTGCTTAAGTCATGGTCAAAAAGATTTTCAACCGGCTGATCGTCTTCCCAAATATTGGTGTCTTTAATGTTGGAACTAGTCTTAACTGACGTTATTTTTACGGTATTTTTCAAAATACTTTCTTTCGCTGAGAAGGTTTGAATAGCGCTCCATTTGGAAGCTCCGTTAGGTGTAACTGCCTGAACCTGGAATGTGTGTGCAGACTCTGGCTTAATATTTGGTAAGGTAAATTTGGTTTCTTTAATATTGGTATGTAAAACTCCATCTACCTTTAAATTGTAACTTGTACTGTCTACTACAGGATTCCAAGTAACTGTGATTGCATTTTCAGTTGTTCCCTCATTGTCTTGTTTTAAAGCAGTTGGTTGAGCAATATTTGCATTCTCTGTCGGTAACTGGTTAACAATAGCAGTATCTTTGTTAAAGCCGGTAATTGAAACTGTAAGTGAATCGCGAGTTACATCAGTTGCAGCCAACTTAATTCTTAAGAAAATTTGCTTCACTGCACCTGCCATCTTATCTAGGTATGAGTTAGTGCTGTAATTCTGATCAAGGAAATAAACATTATTAGATTTATTAAAGTCAGCCAGATCATGTGCCTGCCGTAAAGAAATATTCTTATTGCCAACTTTCACCTTAATTGTTGCTGGCTCTTGCGTGGTTTTCACAGCAAATTCAGTCGTCCTATTCGGTTCAAAGCCAGCATATTGTCCCTTCGTCTTAGCAACATTAATAGTTAAAGTAGTATTTTGTAAGTTGCTGGTAATGGTAGTTTCGGCGTGCTGGCCAGATTGATATTGGGCCGAAATGCCGTCATCTTCGTACACAGTAAAACTGCTATGTCCACTAGGATAAATTTCAAACTGGCGCTGATTCTTTAGTGACTGATATTCTTGCGGGGTATTAGTCGCTGGGGCAACCGGTATAATTGCACCTGCTTTAACAAAGACTGGAAGTTTCCAAATTGGAGCGGCAAAATTATTAATAACCTGGCCTCCTTGATATTGCTTACCGGTGTAATAGTCAATCCAAACCTGGTTCTTGTCTGGTAAATAAATTCCATTGCGAATATCATTTCCGGCTTGATCACTAGCAGTATTTTGATAAATTGGGGCAATTAAGAAATTGTCTCCCCACAAATACTGGTACTTAACCAAATCAGTGTATGCGGCAGGTTCGGCAGGATAATCAAGGAACATCGCCCGTACCATTGGCTTTCCAGCAAAAGTCGCTTCAGACGCAATACTATAAATGTAAGGCATTAACATTGATTTTTGCTTTAGATAAGCACGATTAATTGCCGTAGTGTCATCATCAAAGGCAAACGGATTCTTCGGATTGCTGCCCCAGCCATCCATATTTAATTGAATTGGGGTAAAAGCTTTCCATTGATAGTCTCTGGTGTTAATGATTGCATTTTTTCCACCAAATATACCGTCCATATCTGAGGCTGCATTAGGTTGACCAGACAGACCCTCACCGATATAGGTTGGAATTTGGAAGCGAATATATTCCCATTCTCCTCCAGTTTCATCACCAGTCCAAACTGCGGCTGTGTTCTGGGTGCCGGCCCAGCCATCGACTGTCACAATAAATGGGCGCAAGCTGTCTCCTTTAATTTTTTTGATCATTTTGGCGGCTGTTTGCGTACCGTTAAGACCAAAGGAATAGCCATTGCCGACCCAAGCTACGTCCGTCTTAAGAGCGGTCACTCCAGCAGCAATTTCTTGCTCAAAATCACGGTCATCTGGCTTAGGGTTAGCCGGATCTGCGGGGGAAAGGTTTTGTTGAGTCCATAAACCGACCTGAATTCCCTTGGAATTAGCGTATTTAATAAAGTCATGCAAGTTTGCAATATTTCCCTTTAAAGTATCCGTTTGACCATACCCTGCACCGTAACCATCGTTTGGCAAAAACCAACCAATCGGCATGTCGTGATCTAAATATTGGTCAAGCATTGCACGCGCACTGAACTGATAACTCGTGCCGCCATGCTCACCATTTAGCGTTTCACGAATTGCTTTATCCTTGTATTCTGCTGGCAACTCCTTTGGTTGATACTCTTTATAGTATTTTCCATCAGGATATTTGATTGCACCGTTGGTATCAGGAGTAACTTCAACCCAATAATCACGATTATAAGCATTTAAATGGGCCTCATAAAAACCATAGATTGGTGTCAAGGCAGGCAAGCCGGTTAATTCTTGATAATCATGGATTAAATCATACGGTGAATCATCGAAAAAGTAGATTGCGTCAAAACGGTTTTCATCGTGCGTTGTCGTTACTAAACCGTCAGCTGCACTATCAAAGTCATATCGTCCCGGCTTAAAGGTATAACGTAAAACGCCGTAACCATTCGAGGACCAGTAAAATGGGTTAGGTGATGCTACACCTTGATCAACCCAATTGTTTGTATTTTCGATTTTAATATTGTCACCAGTTAGATTAAAACGGCCATTTTGCGTACCACCACCAAAATAATGACTGCCGGCAGGATCCTTTAAAGTCTGTGTACTTGACTTATCCGTAATTTCGATTGGCTTAGCTTCTTGTAAAATTGTGCGTTTCCCCTTAGTCACACTCATAGTGCCAGCTGCTTGATCAAAATTAATCTCGATTGCACCGGTCGAAAGCTTCCAGCCCTTACTACTTTTAGTTGCAGTTGCTTTTTTCAAACCCTTTTTACCGTAAGCATCCTGACCCTTGGCCAGCATTTTAGCGTTCAAATCCGCTTCTGATTGCTCAGGCTCATCATATTTTTTAGTTGGGTCAAGATAATAGCGGAACATCTTGGGACTTAAAACATATAGTCTGGCAACTTGACCATTTGCATACGTAACCTCAAAATAATTTTCTTTTTTAACTATATTAATAATTGATTGCTGCATTACTTCATTTCCTTTACTTGTTTCTCGCCGCTGCTCAGTATTTGGTGCGGGATTTTGCTCAGAGCCATTTTCTCCTATTGCCTGCTTATCAGTTTGTGATTGTGAATTACTACTTTCACTAATGTTTTCTGTAGTAGCAGCCAATACATTTTCCGTCTTTACACCGCAATATAATGCACTAGCACCAATAAAACCCGTAGTGATTATGACAGACGCTGCGCCCGCATTTAACCGTCTAATAGACCAACGATTAATACATTTACTAACTTTCTTTTGTTTACCTAATCGATTATTTTTACCTAGCATATGCTATCTCCTTGATAAAA
Source organism: Lactobacillus sp. B4026 (assembly GCF_026535825.1). Lineage (NCBI taxonomy): Bacteria > Bacillati > Bacillota > Bacilli > Lactobacillales > Lactobacillaceae > Lactobacillus > Lactobacillus sp. B4026. The sequence continues at coordinate 68,499 of NZ_JAFNPD010000007.1, read as the reverse complement.
ATTAAAATTACTAGATTTCTGGAAAGCGTTTTATTATATAATTATATAATAGGTATAGATTTTATGACATACTTTAACGAAAAATATTAACTTTTATTTATTGATTATAAAAAATAATATATTACATATTTACTATGTGGATGGAATGAAATCATGAAATTTATTTATACTTTGCGCTATATGCTTGATCCTCGTACCAATACAGCAGAAAAAGACCAGCAATTATTAGACTTTGTAAAAAAAGGACAGATTGATGATGTTGCTTTTTTCATTAATGGTGAAGAGCTCAATCATAGCCATTTGACTAAAAGAGAAACTCAGGTTTGGCTTGATGCAATTAAGCCACTGCAGGCAAAATTAGCTGCAATTGGTGTTACCACCAGCTTAAATCCTTGGACAACAATCATGCATTCAGATCGCGGCTATCATGTTAATCCGCAAATTGGCTTTAACACGTTTGTCGATCTTAATGGCCAAAAGGCTAACGATATGGCCTGTCCGGCTGATCCAACATGGCGAAAATACCTAACAGAGACATACGCGCAATATGCAAGTATTCATCCTAAACGATTATGGTTAGAAGATGATTTTCGTCATTATAATCACACACCACTTGGGTTAATGTGCTTTTGTGACTACCACATGCACCTTTATGAGAAAAAGCTTGGCCGAAAAGAAGCTAGAAGTGAATTCGTTAAAAAAATGCTGCAGCCAGGTCCACCGACCATGGAACGGAAAATCTACCTTGATCAAGCACGAACTGAAATGATCGAAACAGAACACTTACTCGAACAAGCTGTTCACCAAGTAAGCCCAGAAACAGACTTAGCGCAGATGACATCTTATCCTGATTGGCATGCATTAGAAGGACGTGATTGGAATAACCTATTTTTGGCACAAGCCGGAAAGGACCATCCCCAAATTGCCCGTCCCCACTTGCCAGCCTATAATGAAATTGCGCCAAATCAATATGGACGTTTTTTTGAAGAGTACACGAGAATTACAGCTGCTTTTTTAGGAGAAAAAACTGAACTTTATCCTGAACTTGAAAATTACATGTATTCACCCCTGGTAAAATCAACGACTTTTAGTCAGTTTCAAATAATTACGGCTGCCTTAATCGGTAGCCAGGGAATTTTACTAAACCTATTTGATATGATGGGTAATGGGATTAACCAAAGCTGGCATTACGCAGAAATGCTGGCTGAAACGAAGCCTTTTGTTAACCAATTATTGCAAAACAGACTACCAATTGAACACTTGCGTGGCATTAAGGTCCTGGTCGACCAGGATTCTTGCTATAACTTACAAACTAAGCGTGGTTTGGATGTAACGGAATTATTGCCGCATGAAAAAAATTGGGCCAGTTTACTAGGTGCCATGGGATTTGCTACAACAATTTTGCCAGTCAGTGCTGACACTAAACTACAAAAGCAAATTATCGCTATTGCCGGCCAGCTACTTAGAAATTTTAATAATCAACAAATTACGCAACTTCTGCAGGACAATGTTGTCTTGTTGGATGGTGAAAGCATTCAAGTGTTGCTGGACCGCGGCTTAGAAAACTTACTTCATATTCAAAAAGCAGTTTGGCATAAGTGCCGTACTGGCTACCAGTCCTTTGAGCAAGCAGATGGGAAGAAAGTTGATGGTGTCATTAATCCCCGCATTACGATGCTGCAACATACCGGTAATTACCTGCAACTTACCTACGATCCAGAAAGTAACGTTAATATTTGGTCTTCCGCCTATAATTCAGTTGATGAGCGCTTAGGCAATTTTATGGCCGTAATCGATAATCATCTACTTGTTCTGCCAGTTGACCAAGATCCACGTCACGGCTGGGAAGCACAATTTTCTACTTATAAGCAAGGGTTACTGCAACAAATGCTTACTAGCATCACATCCCTTGATTACCTAGAACAGATGCCTAATGTAAAATTATTGCTGCAAGCTGACGGTAAAATTGCCTGGTTAGCTAATTTTTCGTCTGATTCATACCAAGAAATTAACTGGCACATTGGTAAAAAGCTACTTCATAATCAGGCCACCTTAATTAGAAAAAATGGTTCGACAGTAACGCGCAAGCAAATCAATCTTCGGCAAACGGGAAGTTTCGTAACCATTAACGAAGAACTTAAACCATTTGAGTTAATTCAACTTATCTTTTCAAAATAAAAATAGGATTGGCCCCCCTATGCTAATCCTATTTTATTTAGTTAATCATACATAGTAAAAAGCCTAACTCCGATGATCCACCGAATTAGGCTTTTTTACTTTGGTAATTTTATTTATTCATTTTAGCCAACATTTCGGTAACATCGACCATTCCTGCCTTTCCGGCAGTGATATAGTCAGATTCTACCCCGTTCATTTGACTATTTAACCATTCAATTACAAGTGGAAGATTCATTCCTGAAATCAAATGAATCTTTTGTCCACCCATAATCATTCTACTAACAACATTTGCAGGAGTTCCACCCATCAAATCAGCGAAAACGGTAATATCAGCAACATCCATTCCTGCTATTTCATTCTCAAATTTCTGCTTGAAATCCTCTGGTCCTTCGGATGGAAGTAGGCAAACAGTATGGACATGTTCTTGTTCGCCCATTATTAATTCGGCACTGGCTTTTACGCCCTCTGCCATTTTTCCGTGACTAATTAGTATTAATTCTTTTTCAGCCATATGAATTCTTTCTCTTACTATCGTTTTATGACATTACTGTGTTAAAGCAGCTTGCTAGACTTTAGCAATAATTCCGGTACCGCCTAAGATGATGCACAGAACTAAAACAATTAAAATTGCCTTAGTTGAGGTCATACCTTTCTTGCCTAATAACCAGTAGACAAAACCAACTACTGCAGCTGGGAGCAGTTTTGGAATAATCATATCAAGGTTATTTTGAATGTTCATTGAAACCTTGCCGATTTGTGGTGTCCAGGCAAATTTAATGTTAACCATAGTTGCTACTAATGCACCAACCATGAAGACACCCATGACCGTGGCCGAATCAGTTAATGCGTTTAACCGATCCCGCATATCAGTTACCAATGAAACACCTTTATCATAGGCAAAATGTAATTGTTTCCAACGGAAAACACAGATTAACAAGCAGGCTGCGACCCAGATAATCACACCAATTGGATTACCTTCATGAGCCATTGATGCAGCTAAAGCACCAAAAATTGTTGGAATTAATGAAGCAAAGATTGAGTCACCGATGGCAGCAAATGAACCCATCAAGCCGACTTTCATACTTTCAACAGTATCTTTGCCAGCAATTCCCTCATTTTCCTCAACCGCAAGGTCGATACCAGTAATAATGGTATTGAAGAAGTTAGAAGTGTTGAAGAACTGCATATGAGTTTTCATCATTTCTTTTAATTCCGGAGTATCATCGCCATAGATTTTTCTCAATTGCGGCAAAATCGTGTACAGATAGCCACTATTCTGCATTCGTTCATAGTTCCAGCCTAACTGGAAACCGAATAATGATCTCCGGTTAATCTGTTTAAAGTCCGCATCAGTTAATTTATATTTAGGTTTAGAGTTCGTCATCAGTGATCTCTCCTTCATCATTATTAACACTTGAACTTGCTTCTTCATTGCTTGCACTTTCAGCGCTCTTTGTTGGTGCAGGTCTGCTAATCGAAATGTTCTTGTAATGTAAGATTGCAAAAGCTAAGCCCAACATTGCAATTGCTAACATTGGTAAACCATTGAAGATGGAAGTAAAGCCTTTATTAACAGCAGCTAGACCAGTACCCAAAGTCTGCAGACCAGTGAATAGGACTGAGAACAAAGTGGTAATAGTAAAGCCAAGAATTAAGTAAGCAACATGTTTCTTAACTGGTAAGTAGCGAAGTAAAATCGCAAAACCAACTGCTGGAAGCGCAGCACCTGCGACGGTTAAGCCTTGACCTAGCCATAAGAATTCGCCATTTAAAGCATTGGCAATGGTTTGAACTAATCCTTGACCAAAGGCTAAGGCAATAAAGACGGGAATCGCACGAGATAATGACCACGGAATTGCACCATAAAGAACATTTCTTTCAACAGCCTTATAGTTAATCTTATCTTGATCAATTAAGTGGTCGATTCTGTGAGAGAAGTAAGTATTAGCAAATCTTGCTAATACGTCGAGCTCTACCATGATTGCTGCTACAGGAACAGCAATAGAAGAAATAGCTGCCTGAGGAGTCATGCCCTTAACAGTTGTTGAAAAGGCAGTTGCAAGAACTGTACCAGTAGTTGCATCAATTCTTGAAGCACCACCAAAAGTACCAACACCTAAAACCATTAACTGCATTGAAGCACCGATAAATAATCCAGTAGGTAAATCACCCATAATCAGACCAGCAATTAAGCCAGCACCGACAGGAGTATTTAAAGACGAATAGATTTGCAATTCATCAAGAATTTCTAAGCCTGCATACAAAGTAAGCAGTAATATTTGCCACCAAGCTATCATTTTCTTCCTCCTACTTCATCTTTTCGCCAATCAGTTTCATGACATTCGTTGCATCAACACTTGGATTTACCTGTGCGATGATCTCGACACCCTGATCAGCAATTTGGTTAAAAATCTTAACATCGTCCGGCGTAACATTTACTTGCTTAGTCAGTTCTGTCGTATTTTCTTTGCGCGACATATTGCCTAGATTAAGCGAGTCGAATCTAACTCCAGCATTAAGCAGTTGTAAAAAGTTGTCTGGCTCTTTCGAAACTAAAAATAGTCTCTGCTTACCATAACGATTTTTTAATAAATGATCAGCAGCAATTTTTGTTGGTAGAATACTTAGTCTCGTCGTCATTGGCGTTGCCATTCTAAGGCCACTTTTTTGGATATCATCCTTAGCTGCTTTTTCATCTAAAACGATAATTCGTTCTACTTGCAGCTTTGGTGTCCAAAGATTAGCAACTTGACCATGAACCAAGCGTTCATCAACTCTTGCACCCACAATATTCATATGTCTTCCTCCATATCTTTAAGGAAATCTAAATATTATTTAAAACGCTTTCACAATTACATAGTAAGGTACCAACCAATTTTTGTCAATATGCACTTTTTAATTATTGACAATAATTTTATCGTTATGTTATAAAATCTTTTTTTATATAAACAAAGTAATTACACTAAAACTTGTGAATAGTGACACCTTTAACGACCCGATTAACGGTTCCGGTTGGCGATGGCGTATCTGGTTTGTTATTTACTTTAATTGAAGTTAATAATGCAATGGTCTGACCAAACATGACATCTGGCAGAGCTAAATAAGCATCTGGCAAAAGTTTCTTTTCCGCAAAAGTAAATGTTTGACCAGCAAAATCTTGCCCCTCTTTTTCTTGCCCAACTGCCATTACCAGCGGCACGATTTGATCATCCCTAATTTCATTGAGAATATCCAAATCATATTGTCTGGTGTACGAATTGTTGGAAACAAAGTCGAAAACAATCGTCTTTTTATCCAAAAACGACTTAGGACCGTGACGTAAGCCCATCGACGTGTCAAATAATGCTGCCACTTCGCCCGCAGTTAATTCTAAAATCTTTAACCGCGTTTCTTCAGCAAGTCCACCTAAGCAGCCACTGCCAATATAAGTAATTCTGTCAAAATCTGTTTTGACAAGTGCTGCAATCTCGTCTTCTCTGGCAATCACGCTCTTGCCCATTGTCGCAATTTGCTTAATAATCTGTTCTTTTTCTTGGTCACCAAGAGTATCAAAGACTAATAATGCTGCTAAGGTCATACATGAAAATGATCCCGTCATTGCAAAGCCTTGGTCAAGTGATTTTTCCGGCATTAATAAAACTAGCCCCGTTGCATCGCCTTGTAAGTCTTGGGCTAAATGACCTTCAGGCGCACAAGTAATAGCAATTTTGTATAAATTTTTTACCAGCTTTTTGGCTAATTCAACTGTCGCAACCGACTCTGGCGAATTGCCACTACGGGCAAAGGAAACTAAAATGGTCGGCGTTTCCGGCTCAAGGTAATCTTCGGGGGTGGAGACAATTTTAGTAGTGTCAATTGCTGTAAAGTCATATTTGCTGCGATCACCATGCTTTTGTAAATACGGCATGATGGTGTTGCCAACGTACGCACTGGTTCCTGCACCAGTGAAAATCACCCGTACCTTGCCACATTCACTGTTAACCTTGGCGAGAAATTCCTCAATTTTGGCTTTATTATCTTGGTAAATCGACCAGGTTTGTTGCCATAATTCAGGCTGTTGCTGAATTTCACGGGTAGTAATCTTAGCACCTAATTTTTCAAGTTCTGCATCTGTTTTCGTAAACATTTTTTCTCCTTATTTTGCTAAATCGTTATATTGTCTTGACCGATAAATAAACTTATCACCACGTGCTAAAGAAATAGTAAACTCAATCGGAATATTTTTATCATTAATTGTTTTGCGGTAAATTTTCAGACTAGGTGAACCTTCTTTTTCCGCTAAATATTCACTTTCGGGCTTACTTAGGCTGACCGCTTGCACATCTTCAAACGCGATCACGGATAATTGATTATATTTTTCTTTAAGTACCCCGTATAATGTCTTGTTCTTCAGATCGGAAATTTTTAACTTAGGAAACAATTTTTCTGGCAAATAAGTTGTACTAAACATTCGCGGCTCATTATTGGCAAGACGCAAACGGACCAATTTATAGGCTTGTTCATTTTCAGCTAGGTTAAGCTGCTCGGCAATCTTTCTTGTCGGCGTTACTAGTTCTAAGCTTTGATTTTGCGTAGTTGCCTTTTGACCTTCCCGCGTTACTTCTTCAGAAAAAGAGTAAATTCCACCAATATTTGGTCGATCCAAATAAATGCTCGAGACAAATGTCCCTTTACCATGAAGTCGGTAAATTAGCCCTCGCTCTTCTAAGTTTTGTAATGCTAACCTAATAGTATTGCGACTGACACCATATTTAACCAATAGTTGCCGTTCGCTTGGTAACTTTTCATTGGGTTTCATCTTTTTGATTAGCTTTTCTAAGTCGAGAATAACCCGCTGATAAAGTGGTTTTTGCATTGACATCCCCTCCTTTTTAACTGGTTGATACCACTTCGAGTGTAGCAAAGAAAGCGGTTAAATACAATTGGATTTGTAAACCTTTTCAAAAATATTTTTCTCCTTAAATCAAGCACTTTACCTTCCCGTTTTGAAGCAAAAATACCGTTAGAGAAAGCTTTCCCTAACGGTATTAAATTATTTCTTTAGTTTTTTACCTTGCCAATTATAATATTTTTGGCTGAGGCGATTTCGGGGATTATCATAAACAACGATTCGGTAGAGTGCATAAATTGTGCCAACCATGGCCACTATCGTAGTTAACCAATTTTTGCAAATCATCTGTAAAAAATTTATCACAATAACGAATACTGTCCATAATAAAATGCCGTTTCTTCGTGCCTGTTCTTTTGCTGACACCTTTACTTTTTTCAATTTAATCACCTTGAGCAAAAATGACTATTATTTAACCTAATTTCTTAGCTGCTGCGGCATATTCTGCATTTCTCTTCTTCATTTGCTTAGCGTACCAGATGAATAAGAGCAGATAAACGGCTAAAGCAATTAAGGCATAAACGATGAACATCCCCTGTTGTTTCCAAGCATTACCGACAAGATAAGCTAAGAATTTTTCTACTGGGCCTTCCATCGTGGTATCTGAAACTAGAGTATGAGCCGGAATGGCTGCACCAACAGAGTGCGCCATGTTAGTAACAAATGGACCAACCATTGTTCCTGCTCAAAGGAAAATTGGTAATTCAATTGTTCCGATAATAATCATCCGAATAATTTTTCCTCTAGTAACTACTAGCAATGCTGGGGTAACACCCATTGCAATGATACCGCCAAGTGGCATTAACCGATTGCCCGGTAAGACCATTGCTTCAAGCATCATAATTGGAGCTAAGACGTTAGCTGCTGCCCAAATCTCTGAACGTCCTGCTAAAAATGGCCAGTCAAGGCCAATATTAAAGGTCCGACCAGAAAACTTCTTGGTAGCAAAATCGGCAATTCCTTGTGATAAGGGCTCAACTGACGCAATAAACCAAGAACCAATAACTGAGAACAGTTCAATACAAGAGCCGCCAATAAACGATAGCGTGAACATATCTTTCCAACCTTGTTCGGTCGCAAAATTGTTGCCGGCAAGCAAAGAAACAAAGATACCTAAGTAGACACCGATTGCAAATCGACTACCCCAAAAGCCGATTTTTTCATTTAACTTAGTTGAGTCAAAGTCAAATTTATCAAGCCAAGGGAGGCATTTATCAAAAAACTTATCAAAGAGCATAATGATCGGGTTCATCATGTAGTTCATGTGCGTAGTCGTCATTGGGTTGCCTTCAGGTGCATCCAAGAGATCGTTAAAGGTTGGCTTCATTAAATCTGAATTGATGATTTTCATCGTACCAATAAATAAAACTAGAATAGTTGATAGCCAAAGCGGCGCGCCGACATAGACACAAAACAAACCAACAAAGGCTAGGTGCCAGACATCAAAAATATCAACATCCAAAGTATTAGTTTTATTCAAGAGCAATAAAACAACATTTAAAATAATTAAAACTAATAAGTAAAACAGTGTATAAGGTGAGCCCCAAGTAATTGTGGCTAACGGTGCCCAGCCCATATCCTGCATATCCATGTGAATTCCCGTATGCTTGACGAATTGCAGCATTGGCTTTTGAAAAGCCGTCGTCAGCATATTCATAATATTGCCAATTGCAGTAATCGCAATCGCTAACTTTAGACCACCTTCAAGCGCTTTAGTAAACTTTACCCGAAAGAGCACTGCAATCAGTGTTAAAACGATTAGCATGATTGTTGCCGCCCCCATGTCAATTAGGGGTTTAAAAAGAGAATTAGCGAAATTAATTATCCCATTCATTTTTTTCTCCTTTCAAAAAAGAGTTACTTAGCGTTAACATCCTTTACAACTTTTTCAACTTCATCATAGACTGGCTTAGCCATTGCAGGAATTCGGTACAAGATTGCACCAGCTTCAATAAGCGGCACTTTTGGCTTAAATGAAAGATCGGTTTTGGCAATTGTCAAATAACCGTCATAATTTGAAAGCAAGTCTTCGTTGACATCCTTCACCATATAGGCATCAACTTTAACGTTGTAGCCTCTTTTTTTCATTTCTTCTTCGACCGCATCCTTAATTTGATGGGACGAATTAACTCCCGCACCACATGCAGCAATAAATTTAACTTCTCTACTCATCAGAAAAACCCTCCTATTATTTAAAATGCTCACTTAAAAACCGGTAAATCTTATCGGGTTCGGTCAGCTTAAATAACTCTTGTAAATTGGCAACAGGTGTTAATCGCAGAAAGTCCATAATTTGCGCCAAAATGTTTGCTTGTCCGGCTGGATCATTATTTAAAATTAAAAATAAAAATTTCACGGGCAATTCTTGGTCAGGATCAATCATATTTTTGAATGGTACTGCAGTCATTAAGGAAACCGGAACAATCAAACGAGTATTGACAAATTCACCTTCAGTATGTGGAACTGCAATATTAGGTAAATTTTTATTAACAGGCGAAAGATCAATGCCAGTTGGATACTTTTCTTCTCGCTTAATGATTTCAGGTAAAAATTGCTTTTTGACTAGCTTCTCTGCACTAAGCTGGTTAGCAATTTCATGAAAAATATCGGTCACACTAGTTGAATCACTGACAAAAACAGCATTCGGTAAAAACAAGCTATTCTCACTCACAGCACTAACTCCTTTTGCTCTCATGGCAAGCTTTCATTTTTGTTTATTTATGTTTGAATTTGTTCACTTGCCTATTGCTATTATAGGTAAATATAACCTGAAATGCAAACGCTTTTTTAGAAAAGCAGCGGCTCTGAGAGTATTAAAAAAGTCATGACAATTACCGTCATGACTTTTAGTGTGCGATTAATATTTTCTTTTTTATTAACAATTATTTCCACTTAATCGTGGTAAACGCCCTCAGCCCATTTTTTATTTTCTTCATCAAAAAAGTGAGCATTATCTTTTTGGTCTGGGTTAGGCTTAGCAATAGCCGCAATCTTACTAATCAATTGCTTATTTTCGTCGCTTGGTTCATAAGCTGTGGTAAGAAACGAATCGACAATATCAAAAATAAAGTCGCGTCCTAACACGATACCACCAAAGCCAAGAATATTAGCATTTAATTCGCGCCGAGCATACTGCGCTTGTGTAGCATCGCCAACCATTGCGGCTCTAATACCTTCATTTTTATCAGCAGCTGTTGAAATACCAATTCCTGTTCCGCAAAGAACAATACCAAAATCAGCTCGGCCAGAAGAAACATCCTCGGCAACCCGTTTACCGTAGATTGGATAATGCGTCCTAGTATTATCGTGGGTTCCTTCATCAATTACCTGGTAGCCTTCCGCCTTTAAGTGATCAGAGATTGCCATTTTAACTGCGGTAACAATATGGTCGTTTCCTAGAGCGATTACTTTTTGCTGATCAATTCTAGGATCAACGTATTCTGGTTGAGGTCGATCATTATCTAACATTTGCCTATCCCTCCTAAATCATTTTTTCTAGCATATCGAGCCGAACTTGGTGACGACCACCAGCATAGTCTGTATCAAGATAATGTTGAACAATTGAGTAAGCTAGTTGCTCACCAACTATTCCGCTGCCAAGTGCAATTGCCTTTGCACCATTATGCATTGCCGTCATATGAGCGGTCCGCTCTTCATTAACGTTTGCGGTAACCATACCCTTAACTTTATTGGAAGCCATGGCAGAACCGACCCCATACTCGTCAAACATAATTGCCTTTTTAATACCATTATCAAGTACTTCATGCGTAACTTTTAAGCTCGAATCAACAAAGTCCTCTGCTGGCTTTTTCGTTACGTCCAAAACTTCATAGTCATGACTTTCAAGATACTTTTTAACCTTTTCTTTTAAATCAAAGCCACCTTTATCACTGCCAATGACCACCTTCATCGCTAAGTCTCCTTTCCCTAACAACTACTTATAAATAGTTGTAAATTGACTGTAATGTTTTTCCAATTCAGGCTCAATTCCATGGTTGGTAATCAGACCGTCGACCTTGCGCAAATCATAAAATTCATGAAAATCACTGTGATCAAGCTTAGTATAATCAGCTACCACAAATTTTATTTGTGAACGATCTAGCCCAACTTCTTCGGTTTGGCCCTCTTCTAAGTTAGCTGTTGTCATAGAAGCATCTTTAATGCCATTAACTCCTACAAAGCCAACAGAAAATGACATCGTCTCCAGTTCACTATTAGCTAGAGCGCCCAAAAAAGCACCACTAATTCGGCGGTATGAGCCGCCAACCATAATTAAGTCATAATCATTCAGATTATTTTTGGCTGCTTCAAAAACAGGCAGCGAATTTGTAACAATCCGCAGATGCTTGACCTTTAAATTAGCAACCATCAATTCCAAAGTCGTCCCTGGTCCTACATAAATAGAATCATTTTCATGAATCAAATTACAGGCACGCTTTGCAACTTCGATTTTTTCCTTAATATGGATTTCACGCTTTTGCTGATAGCTCTTCTCAATTCTACTTTGGTCTGTTAACTGCTGGGCTCCGCCATGAACTCGCAAAATTTTGTTTGCTTTATGCAATTCATTGAGGTCACGTCTAATTGTCATGTCAGAAACTTTTAGCGCTTGTGCTAGTTCGTCAACCGTAACAAATTTTTGCGTGTTAACTATTTGCAAGATATTTTTTAATCTTTCACTTTTTAGCATTGGTTACCTACTTTTTAAACTAGATTAAGCAACTAACTTAGTTCACCTTTAGTATAAGTGTTCTTTTTTGTTTGTCAATGTTTGAATATGTTTGATAAACGAATTAAGAGTAATTAGCTGCAAGTTATTTCTTCTTCCTAAATCTATTCTAGATCATGTTGTTCAAAAATTATTAAATCAATTTCTTCTTCACAAATAAACAGCAAAATTAAGGTTTAACCAACTATTTCTTCTTTTTAACAAAAATGAAGTTTACAGCAAGCCATAAACTTCATTTTGTTCATATTCTAATTTGCTTTTACCATTGCTACTACGTCACCTTTTGTTACCTTTTCTTCAAGAGACTTAATTGGTTTGGTTAACCAATTATTTGTGGTAACTAAGGTTATGACAATTGGATCTTTCCCAGCAGCCTTAATTTGTTCAATATCCATTTTAACAAGTAATTGTCCTTTTTTAACATTCTCGTTTTCTTTTACCATTAAGGCAAAAGGTTTCCCAGCTAATTCAACTGTATCAAGGCCTAAATGTAATAATATTTCCAGTCCAGCAGCATTTCTTATGCCAATTGCATGCTTGGTTTTAAAAATGCTGATTACAGTACCATTAATTGGTGAACAGACTTTGCCATCCGCCGGAATTATGGCAAAACCGTCACCCAACTTTTTTTGCGCGATTAAATCATCATTAACCTGATCTAGCGGAATAACTTTGCCGTTAACTGGTGCTGCTATTTCCTCAATATTAGGCTGTGTGACTTTTTCACCTATATTTGGTTTGGGCTTAGAAGTCGTTTGCTCGGTTTGAAATAGAACATTTTGTTGTCTTTTCCGATCCGTTTTTAGCAAAATCGTAGTAATAACAAAACTAGCAATAATTCCCGTTAACCAGGTAATAATTCCACAAATAAAGTTTAAAGTTGGGTTTTGTCCAACAAAATATGAAATGAGAGCAATAAAGCCTGGTGCCATCAAAGCCCCCTGTTTAATGTGAAGCAAGCCACCAACTAATCCGCCGATAGCTCCACCAGCAATCGCACCAATTAAAGCTTTTCGGTATGGAAGCAAAAAGCCAAAAATAGAAGGTTCCGTAATTCCCATTAAGCCAGTAAAACCTGCCGAAAAGCCTTCACCCTTAGTAATTTTCTTTTTGCTAAATACTGCAATGGCTAAAGCAGCTGCCCCCATTGCAGCATTACTTGGCAATGCCGCAGGATAAATCAACGTATCATAGCCAAATTCTGCCACATTGTTCATTGCAATTGGCACAAATCCTTTGTCAATTCCAAACATTACCAAAATAGGATTAAGAGCACTATATAAGGTAAATGCAAGCCAGTTTGCCTTCGCACTAAGCCAGTTAAAGCAACCCGCTATTGCAAAGCTAATTGAATTGCTAATTGGTCCGATAATCACGAGTGTTATAGGAGCTGCCAATAAAATTGCTAGCAAAGGTGTAAAAAAGTAGGTAATTTCTTTGGGCATAATCTTATCAATCAACTTATAGATAAATGCCAGTAATAATACTCCTAAGATTGAAGTCAATAAAGTACCGTTATACTGCATTTTAGGTAAATTAATACCTAAAAAATTCAAGCCAGCAACATTGTTAATATCACCAAAAGTTAATATCGCCCCTAAAAAAGCTCCCATTGCAGCGGGAATTTTTAATTTTAAAGCAGTTTGAAAACCAACAAAAATAGGGATGTAATAAAAGCCGGCTGAAGCAATACTTGTTAAAACTATGGCCGTACCACTCTTGGGATTTAAGCCGAAAAAGGTCTTACATAAGTTAAGAATTGCTAGTAAAAAGCCAGCTGCTACGATTACAGGCATAATGGGCAAAACAACTCCACTAATGAAATCCAGTATCTTAGAAAATAGACTTTTAACAGTTAGCTTTTCTTCCTTTTTTTGATTATTTTGTCCGCCTAATTGTAGCTCGGGCAGTAGCTGATTATAGTAATCATCAACTTTTGTACCAATAAAGTTCTGAACTTCATTGCCCTTGATTACAACGCCCTTAATACCTGGCACTTGTTCTAGTGCTTGTTTATCAGCTTTCAAGGGATCGATAACAGTAATTCTTAGTCGAGTTGCACAATGATATACGTCAGTAATATTACTTTTTCCACCAATTGCACGCAACAACACAGTTGCAATTTGATTAAAGTCTTGTTTTTCAGTCATTTTTTAAGCTCCCAGAAAAATATTGATCAATAAAATTACGGTACCAGTAGTAGCTCTTTTTGGGAGTCAAAGCCAACTGATGAGCAAAATCAACCCTGATTAAGCCATAGCGCTTTTCATAGCCATTAATCCAGCTATACAGATCCATGGCAGACCAATGATAGTAACCATGCACCTTTACGCCCTCAGACTTGGCCTTTAGCAAATATTTTAAAAACTCAGCGGTCAACTTAATACGCTGTTCATCATTAACAAAACCAGTCTCATCTGCTTGTTCATAGCCACCATGACCATTCTCTGTAATCATAATTAATTTAGGCTGATATTTTCTTTGTACTTCACATAATGCTGTATACATTACCTGAGGCAATTCTTCTCGTCCCCATTGATTACGTTTCACCTTAGGATCAAATGCCGATTTAAAAAGATTATGAATCTGAATTCCCTCTTTTGCCTTGCTACGACTCCCTTGATTATTGTGAAAAACCTTTGTGACATCTTTAGTTCCATCAGTCAGATATTGCCGATTGTATAAATTAAGTCCTAAATAGTCAGCTTTACCTGCTGCTAAGAGTTCATCATCATCTTTTTCACGGTATAGTAAGCAATTAAATGCAGCTAAAACTTCATCCGTTTCCTCAGGCATTTTGCCTAATAAGGCTGGACATAATATTTGTCTGTTATAAAAGAAATCCCCAATTAATTGAACATTCTTTTTATTTTTAGTTTCTGGCGCTAATTCAACATTGCCATTATCGTGCACGACCCCGATGATGCCATCAAGCCCTAAATCATGATAAATTTTAATTGACTTTGCACTAGCAAGCATTAAATTATATTGATACTGAAAGTATGATTGAAAATCTAAATGACGATTAGGTGGATAATTGCCAACAACATTAACACAATAGCTGTAATAACGTGGTTCATTAATAGTTGCCCAAATTTTTACCCGATCGCCAAAATTTTCAAAACAAATCTTGGCATAATTGGCAAAATAATCCACTATTTTGCGATTTAACCATCCGCCATCGACGGCAAGTTCATAGGGTAAATCATAATGAAAAAGGGAAATATTCGGTTCAAGATTCTTTTCAATGGCGTAATCAATCACCCGATTATAAAAATCAATTCCTTTTTGATTGACTTGCCCCGTTCCCTTAGGCAAAATACGTGCCCAAGATATTGAAAAGCGAATTGTATTTTGATGCCCCTCCGCTAATAAATCAATATATTCTCGATAGCGATGATAAAAGTCTGATGCAACGTCACCGTCCGTGTGGTTAATATTCAATTTACTATTGTGATTAAAGTAATCCCATTCACCAAGACCCTTTTGATCTTCATTCCAAGCGCCTTCACATTGGTAAGCAGCTGTCCCTGCTCCCCATAAAAAATCTTTATCCTTAAAAATATCTGCAAATTTTCTCATTAGCAATCCTTTCTGCCATATAATTTTTTCTTGATAGCGCTATCTACATTGCTATCTTAGCAATAAAAAAAAGAGCACGTGGTTCAAAAATTGAACCACGCACTCTAGCGGCTGACTCTTACTTTACTTAAATAATGCCACATACCTTAAAAAGATTTGGTCAAATAAGTATGTTATGCCATATTTACCATAGATCCCCAAATAATCTTCAGTAAAACTGCTGTTGCTAATATAGAAAACTTGGTCGTAGGATTTCGCTAAGTTTTCATTTCGGTTTCCCGTAATCATCATTTTGTCTCCTGGTAATTCGCGTAAAAAATCATTTAAAATTTCAGCGTATTTTCCAGAAGTAGAAACAGTAATCAACAAGGCATTAGGTTTCAATGCTTTTAAGTACTTGTTAGAACGATACTTTTGGTCTAGTACAACAATCACCTTATTGGCATAAATCATTTCCTGTTGAAATTTAATTAACGTGTTACTTGTATTGTTAGCACATAATAAAATGACTTCATTATGGCGATTGATTTGATAAACAATTTGATCAAGTACTGAGCTAGTAAAAACAGTATTAATATCATCTAGCATCTTTTTGATTAATTCCGTTAACTGTAAGTTGTTGATGTGATAGTCTTCCTTAGACCGATGGCGAATATCACTGGGAAAAATTATTTTAGAAAACGATGATTTCAAATCAATCAAACTTGAATAGCCTAATTTTTCGCAAAAGCGTCTGACAGCAGATCGCGAAACATAAGCATGATCGATAATCTCATTAACAGTCACCTGGTCTAACCGGGAGATATTTTCCACTAAGTAAGAAGCAATTGCGTGATTGCCACTATCATAATGAGAATTGATTAATTCACTTAGTGAGTTTAGTAACCCAAGATTATTTACATTAGTCACCTTTAAACACTCCTATTAGCTCAAGCTGCAATTTTTGACATCAATTAACTTTAAGTATAGCCGATAACTATCAGTTATGACTGCTATTTTTAATTTAAAAGATATTTTAGTTATTTATTCAAGCAGTTGATAAAATCTTCCTTTAGGTTAAGCTTTTTTTCTGAATTAGTAGTTTATACTAGTAGTAATAAGTTGTAACGATATAAAAGGAAAAACATGCCACAAAAATCACGCTTTAGCTTAAGAACTAAATCTGTTTTACTAGTTTTTTTAACAACAGTTATTTTTGTTATTACTGCTGGCAGCATCGCTTCATACCACGTCAAACAGAATCAAAAGCAAATAATCAAAGAGGAAATCGCTGGAGTTGCTAGAATTGCTGCTCAGGATACAACCGTTAAGGAGACCCTAAAAAGGCATCCCCAGCCCACCAAAAATAATTCATTGCAAAAATATGCCAATCAAATCACACAGGCATCTCGGGTTGATTTCGTTGTAATTCTAGACCGGAATTTAATGCGCTACTCCCACCCTGATACTAGTCGGATCGGTAAAAAATTTAGTTCACCGCAAGATGCTAAAAAATCAAGCACTGGTAAAAGCCATTATTCACATCGCAAAGGTATTTTAGGAACGGGTTACCGCATCTTTGTTCCTGTTTTCAAGAACAAACAGCAAGTTGGCATTGTTTGCGTTGGCCTAACCGATAGCTCAATTAACCGGGCAATTTTATCTGCTCAAAAAGCGGTTATTCTTGGTTCATTATTTGCTTTATGTGCTGGCATAATTTTGGCACTTTTTTTAGCGCAAAGGATTAAAAAATCTCTTTTTAATATGGAACCAGATGAAATTGCTACCAAGCTGACGGAACTACACGCTATTATTGATAGTATTGATGAAATCTTAATTGCTGTTAATGAACAAAACATCGTAATTACAACCAATTATTTAGCTAAAAAAACATTTCCAGCAGTGAAAGTGGGTACTGCACTAGATTCCAATTTAGCTAAACTAATTTTTAATCATAATCATTCACAAAATAAGACCAATGTTCCGCTCTTAATTAACGCTAAAGAATACATTGTATCCACTAGTAGGCTAGTTTATCATGACAAAACTTATGGCCAAATTGCTCTACTACAAGATCAATCCAAATACCAAAAACTGTCTGAACAATTAGCTGGAAGTGAGCAATACATTCAAGCGCTTAGAGCGCAATCGCATGAATTTCGCAATAAATTACAGGCAATTTACGGTATGATTGAATTAAAGCAATATGATAATGTTACTAATTTTATTGGCAAAGTTAACGCCAATTACCAGCAAGAGTTTGGCCAGCTAAACCAGCAGATTGAATCACCAGCTTTAGTCGGTTTTTTAACCGGTAAAATTAATCAGGCTAAAGAGCAAAAGGTGACTTTGACACTTACTCCTGATTCCTATCTGCCACAAGCAATTGTTTCAGACCAATTAAATCTTGATCTGATCAAGATTTTGGGTAACTTAATCGACAATGCCTTAGCTGCCATTGATACCAGTGGTACCATTAAACTCGAACTTAATTATGATTCCGAGAGTACAACCCTGATTATGGAAGTGACCGATAACGGTAGTGGTATTGCGCCCGCTGTCCGAAAACAACTTTTTAAGCAAAAATATTCGACTAAAGGTAAAGATCATGGTTACGGCTTAATGCTGGTTAAGCAGATTGTCGATAATCATCACGGCTATATTGACATTACACCTTGTAACCCACATGGTAGCAATTTCTATCTTGAATTACCGATTAACAGCGAGGAGTAAAAATGTTACAGATTCTCATTGTGGAAGATGACCCCATGGTCAGTTCAATTAACAAACAGTACCTAATGAAAATAATTCCGCCTGCAAAAATGAGGCTTTATCAGGTAGATAGGGCAGACAAGGCATTAGCACTTGCGCAAAAATTGCAGCTTGATTTGGTCCTACTCGATATTTATTTACCCAAAATTTCGGGTACTGAACTTCTTCACTTATTTATTGAACACAATCTCCATCCGAATGTAATCATGTTATCAGCTGCTAAAGATAGCCAAAGCGTTAACCAGGCGTTAAACTATGGCGTACTCGATTACTTGGTAAAACCATTTTCTTTTGAGCGATTCCATAAGGCAATTGAGCATTTTCTAAAATATAACGAGGTATTAAACCAGGATCGACAATTATCGCAAACTGAACTCGATCAGGTTTTCATTATGCAAGATTTTGCTGGAGAAAAAGAAATGACCTCCTTGCCCAAAGGACTATCAAATTTTTCCCTTAACAAAATAAAGGCGGTCATTGCAGAAACACCCGATTATTTTTCTAATCAGGAGATTGCTCGGAAGTCTAAACTCTCGCGGATTACCACGAAAAAGTATTTAGACTATTTAGTAAAAACTAATGAATTAACAATCAAAACACATTACCTAAAAGTAGGTCGACCAATTAAACTTTATAAAGCTAATAAATAAAAGCGAACTATCAGCTGATAGCTCGCTTTTTTGTGTATTAACTTAATCTAACTTAACGTCATTATCGGTCTTGCCTGTCTCTAAGACTTGGTGGAAGTTTTCATAGCTGACAGCAATCATATCGGTTAAAGCTGGACTTGTGTAAGAACCAATGTGCGGAGTTAGTAGAACCTTAGGATATAAATCAACTAACTGCTTAGTCAGTTCATTAGTGATATTGCCCTTAAAATCATGTCCCAGCACTTCAACTTCATCTGGTAAAACATCACTAGCAAAACCGGCGATTTGATTTTGCGTGATTGCCTTAATAATAGCAGGATAATCAGCAAGTTGTGTTCTCGCCGTATTAACCAAAACAGCAGTTGGTTTCATTTTCTTTAAAAAGTCCGCATCGATTAAACGATCATTTTGACCTGGGAAATACGGCACGTGGATTGAAACAATATCTGATTTTGCCAGCAATTCATCCTGCTCAACAAATTCAACATATTGTTTAGCAAAATCGCTTGGGTAAGGATCATAGCCCAAAACCTTAGTCCCCATTCCACTATATAGCTGCGCTTCAGTCGCACCAATTCGACCAGTTCCGATAATTCCCACAGTACTTGAATGAACTTCCCCAGAAAAAGTGGCGGTCGAAACACTAAAGTTTCCTTGCCTGGTCAAATCGGTTGCCAAGGCGGTATGTCTAAAGAGCATCATTCCTAGGGTCATTGCCAATTCGGCTACAGCGTATGGTGAATATGCCGGAACGCGAGCAACTTTCATTTCATATTTGGCTGCGGCCTTAAGATCAATATGGTTAAAGCCGACTGTTCTAGTAAAGACATATTTAATGCCCCACTCATTTAATTTTGCCAAGTTTTGTGCGTCTGCCTTACAATTGGCACGTAACAAAACAGCATCCGCACCTTTAGCAGTTTCAATATTATCGTGAGTTAACAATTCAGATTCCAATTGCACATCATAATGATATTTATTTAATTTCTTGAAGTAATCTACTTCATTTTCACGTACGCCATAAGCAACAATTTTAAACATAAAAACCTCCTAATTAATGAAATAATCCGCTTTGACTAAGAACACCGAGAAAGGCGATCCAAAATGGCATTGCCACTACCGCTAAAATTGTCGATACAAAGGATGCATTGGACGATAAGACCGCTTCACGATCAAAGCTAATTGCATAAGACGAAGCAACGGCAGCGGTTGGCGTAGCCATCATAATAATGATTGTACCTAAAGCAACATAGCTAATCGGTAAGATGTTAGTCACATTTAAGATGACCAATATTACCAAGTTAAGCAGTGGTACCAAGACAACCTTATTAAAACTGTAGTACCAAGAAGTCTTGTTTTCCGCAGCTTTTTTAAATGAAGTCGAACCTAAGGTAGCACCGATTGATAGCCAAGCAAGTGGTGATGCTAGATTAGCCAGATATTGCAGTGGCTTGTACAGCCAAATTGCAGTCTGATCAATTCGGTAAAAGGCAACCTTAATTATTGGTGCACCAGGATTAATTACGCCATTAACAGCTTGTCTTACAGCTACCTGTGGCATGTAATTTTGCACTAGCCACATAATCAGTCCCAAAAAAGTAGCAATTACGACCGGATTGACAAACATTTTTTTGATATTACTTGCCTTCATTTTTAAGCCAGACATCTTAATATAGGCATAAGAATATAAAAAGATCCGGTAGCCAATATTAAAAATCGAGCTATACATTATGCCCTTGGTGCCAAAGACCGCTCCAACAATTGGAATCCCAAAAAAGGTTGTCGAACCAAAAGTGGTTAAAATTGCTAGAACATCTCGTTTATCTTTAGGATACTTGGCATAAGAAATTGGGGTTACCAAAATCAAAATAATATAAATTGCAATTCCCCAAATTAACACATTCATCCCTTGCGAAAAAGTTTCGCCATTAATCGGTTGCATAAATGAGTTGAATGCCAAAGCCGGAAGCGCAACTGTTAAAACAATCTTAGATAAAAGCTTACCATACTTTTCTGTAAAGATATTACGCTTACGTAAATAAAAGCCCAATAAAATAATAAAAATTGTTGACGTTATTGAGCTAACTATCGCAGCATTGGAAAATGTCACTTGAATCGCTTTCGCAATATTCATCTTTCTCCTCCTACTTAATTACATATTTCACAATATATTTTAGTTTTAACTTCAATTTTTGATAATAATAGTAAATTAATGTAACCTTTTGTAACTTATGTAAGCGAAATCAAGTGAATATAAACGACTAATTCTACCAGTAAAGTGAATGGCATTTGTCGGAAAATTCAAGCTAGTAGAATATGTGAATAAAAAGACAAAGCAAAAGCATCCTATTTGATTTTCACAAAATAGGATGCTTCTTAACATTATTTTTGTATGAGCTATTTAAAATTCATCAAAGCCGTCTTCTTCTTGCTCTGCTACATGGCTTACCTTCTTATGAACTGGCGATTGCTCAAAAAAGACATACATAATTGCTGCCATTACTACAGCAAAAATCGCTACGCCTGTTGTGGTAATTCCACTGTAGGCTACTAGGAAAAAGCCTAAGAAAAAGAAAGCCGCAACTTTTTTATTCATCATCATTTGTGCTAACATTGCAAAACCTAATAATGGTAGTAATCCTGCCGCGACATTCATTCCATCCTGTACAAAAGAAGGAATAATATTAAGCACTCTGGCTACAGTTGATGAACCAAAGTAAAATGCCAAGGGAATAAAAACAATACCTGGCCAATCTTGGATATAACCTGCTATTAACATGTTTCTCGTTAACGCATGCGTATTTCCTTTTTCAGCAGCACTATCACATTTATGGATAAAAGCTAACATTAACGGTTGACCCGTTGCCAAACCTAATGCCTGCATAATAGCCGCAATTGGTATACCTAATGTTAATGCTGCTCCAGGTGCTGCATGAGTTTGAATTGCCAAAGATATGCCAATGATTGAACCAGAAACTAAATCTGGAGGATCATAAGCTCCGACTGAGACAGCACCAATCATTGCCAATTCCAAGGTTGCTCCCATAATAATTCCGTCTTGGATATCGCCCAAGACTAAACCAACAAGTGGTCCCAGAATAATTGGGCGTTGTAGATAGCTTGTGCCGAGTAACCATTCAGAATAGCCTAGAAGTCCTACTAAAAATATTAAAAATGTTTTTAAAATCATTATCCTCACACTTATCAAAAACTATCAAAGCCATCTAATTCATCGGTTTGAATAGTATCATCCAAGGCATCATAATTAACAATCCCACTTTTAGCAGCCTGAGTACTTTTGGCAAGATTGTCAGCTACATTATCATTATTTAAAGTTAAAAACTGAATTAAAAATGGTAAATTGATGCCTGCAACTAAGTGCAACCGATTATTTCCGGCCACAAATTCTTGCAAATCGTTATTAACACTGCCCCCAACGATATCCGTACCAAAAATAATATCTTCTTGATCATATTTAGCAATCAAATCTTTAACAACTTTATGAAAATCCTGGCATTCTGAAGTATAGGCACAAATAGCAAAGAGATTCTTCTGCTTTCCTAAAATAAATTCGGTCGACATTTTTAAGCCTTTTGCTAGATATCCATGAGTTGCTATTACAATTTTTGTCATTTTATCCTCCATAAACAAATTTCAGCTCTATTTCAATTATTACCTTGTAACTTGTCTTTAGAATTATTAGCTCACTTCCAATTGCTATCACGCTAGTCTTAAGCTAAGATTAAGTTAATTAATATTGACAAGGAAGAGCTATTAAAATGTTCAATATCATTAATAAAAGTGAACTAATTGCAAAAGATCTTGAGTTTTTGATTTCACAACAAGAATACGTTAAATCTATCCCCTCCGAAAGAAAATTAGCTGTTAAATACAATGTATCACGTAATACGATTAGAGAAGCTTTAGAAATATTACAAAATAAAGGCATCATTTCTTTAGCATCAAATAGTTATCATATAAACAGTCCTAAAGAAGACTATGATTGGCTTGAATTTTTTGGTAAAAAATCTAATCATCGCGTTAAAAACTATATAATTAAGAATACTGTCATAGAGGCAAACAAGAAAATTGCTCAAAAGTTAAAAGTTCCTTTAGCAACTCCAATTCATTACCTAATTTATAAGCGTACTATTAATGAACAAGAATCTGCTAAGACTCTTTCACTAGATTATATTTATGCGCCAGAGAAATTAGTAGAACATTTACCGTTAAATAAATTATTAGAGCATTCATTTTGGGACTTATTGGTTAAATCTTATCGTGGTACACCTATAAAGGAATATCAAAATCTGTCAATTGAATCAGTTAATTTTGAAGAAGCGAGTCTTTTGGCTATTCCTGTCAGAGCAAAAATTTTGCAACGCACTTCGATTGTTAATCTTAATAACAATTTTATTTATTTTGTTTCAAAGAAAGTTCCAGAAAACGTTTTGTTAATGCAAGTAGATAAGGATAAAAATAATGAGTAATCTTTTTCATGCACCTTTATACATTCAAATTGAAGATTTGCTTGAAAAGAAAATTTTAAGTAAGGAATTCCTTCCCGGAGCAAAAATACCAAGTGAACGTGATCTTGCCCAACAATATGGCGTCAATCGAATGACTGTAAAAAAAGCAATCGATGCTCTCAGGAAAAAAGGTCTTTTGTTTCGCAAACAAGGTAGCGGTACGTTTGTTACTGCTAAAAACATTGATAATAGCAACTTATACTTTAATCTGTCGTTTACTGATAAAAACTCAAACTCCGGTATTACTGAACTTTTAACCAAAAATGGAATTAACTTTACTAATGAAGTTGTTGGCAAAGGAATTTTAGCTGGAAATTCATTTTTTAATCAGAAATTACAACTTGACGATAATGATTCTGTTTTTGCTCTTCATCGAATTAGAAAGATTAAAGACAAGCCTTTTACCGTTGAATATAATTATCTTCCGGCCAACTTATTTCCTAATGCCGAAAAAATCAATTTTAAAAACGTAAGTTTATATGACTATATGGACTCTGTTGGACATCGACCTATTTATTTTTCTCAATTTATTCAGGTTTTACCTGCTTTGAGTAAAGAAGCTCGCTTATTAAAAGTAAAAAAGGGTAATTTGCTGTACAGCATTATTTATCTTGGTTTTGACGCAGAAAGTAAAGCCGTTGAGTATACCGAAAGCTATCTGGACTCTGACGAGCTCAATCTTCAATTCACTCTCAATGGTATTTTAGGCGAAAAAGAAACTTATTAGTTTAGGCGAAGGAGTAGTATTGATTCTTGTCGATTTCTTGAGGACACTTTAATACTCAAATTGACGGTAATAACGACGGAAATTAAGGTCATGACCAGTGTATTGCTGATACCACGAAGCTAATCTGTCCGTTAAGAGTGAAGTAATAATCATTGGTGAACAAATTTGCCGAAAATCATCATCAATTCCTTCAAAAACATAATCTTTTGTATCAAATACTTCAAAGCTATTGGTATGCTTTGGTAAAAAGCGTTCAACTCTCTCATCTAGAGCTCTGTATTCGTCTTCTCCTTTAATTAAGTAAACTGGCAAAGTATCATCAACTAGTTCTAAGGCACCATGGAAAAAGTCGGCTGAAGTTACTGGCCTAGTTCTGACCCACTGCATTTCTTCTAAGATACACATTGAGAACATACAGGTTTCTCCCCACAACATCCCTGAGCCAACCGTCATTGTTAACGGTGCATTATAATATTTACGTGCTATGGATTTAGCTCTTTCTTCAAATTCCTCTCTAAATCTTAGTAAGTTTGGATACAAATTCTGCATTTGATCTGCCCAACGGTTATAATCCTGATAATAACCCCAATCCTGATAGAGTCTCAGTGTCAACATAAAGTACATTAAGTAAGCATTCTCGCATTCGCTAAGAGAGCCATTAATTGATTCTTCAAGAAGTAGTCCCAATGAAGACTCAGGATTTTTAGTGAAGCCATAGACTGAAATACCACGTTGATTGCAATATTTAACAGCATCTAAGATTTCCTTTGTATCCCCAGAATCTGAAGAAGTTAGCACTAGAGACTTATCGGTCAAGTAATCAAGATCCTTCTTAACCAGTAGTTCTCCCGCATTTTCTAAATAAACGGGAAAATTCGATAAATGGCGTAAATATTCAGCTACAGGATACCATTCCATCCAAGTACCGCCGATACCTATTAACACAATGTTTTGATAATCATTTTTAGCTAATTTATCTGCCAGATTTTCAATATTCTTTCTTTGAGAATATACATCACGACCATTTTGTAAATACTTTTCAACATCGAAATTCTTTAATATTGTCATTTTTTTACCTCTCTTAATTTTTGACTTAAGCTCCTAAAACTTTAAAGTATGTTGCTGCAATGCTTACAATTAGAATAATTAACATAATCAGCAACGGATTGAGCTTCTTTTTTAGCATCCAATAAGTTATGCCAAATAATGCCAGTGTTGCTATGCCAGGGAAAATTCCATCAAGAAGCGATTGAACGGTTGAAGCACTTTTCCCAATACCGATTTTTGTGATGAACTTTACACTGACCATTTCTTTAGTCATTGCGCCCACCACCATCATGCCGATCATGGAAGCGTATTTAGTAATTTTGTCCATTACGCCCGAGTTTTCCACGTTATTAATAACGTTAGAGCCCAAACTATATCCTAAAAATGTCCCGTAATACCGAATAAGATAATGGGGAATATTGAATACTAGGAAAAACAATATTGGTCCTAAAATACTGCCTTTTAGTGCCAAAGTAGTACCAATTCCAGTTGCTAACACTCTAAGAGTTCCCCAGAAAAATGAATCACCTATCCCTGACAGTGGCCCCATCAATGCTAACTTAACCGCTGAAATTGAGCTTTCATCAAAATCATCATTTGTCGCATTAGCTTCTTCCATTGCAGCAGATATGCCTAACGGCAATGTAACAATGTAGGGCGTCATGTTATACAATTCCAAATTACGTTTTAAAGCGTGTGTAAATTTTTTCTTCTCGGGATAAAGCTTTTGTAAAATTGGCATTAATGCCCAAGTAAAGCCAACGTTACCCATTCTTTCGTAATTCCATGAATGCTCATACGGTATGCTTCGCCAAAATAACTTGACTAAATCTGACTTATTAATCTTTTTGTTGTAAGTTGGTTTTAAATTAAAATTCATCGAATCCGTCACCTTCCTGTTCTGTTGTTTCTTTTTCTTCAACTTTATTTTGGGTGTCATGTTCAAAGAAAACATACATAATGGCAGCCATAACTACTGCAAATATTGCTACTCCAGTGGTAGAAATCCCACTGTATGCCACTAAGAAAAATCCGAGAAAGAAAAACGCTGCTACCTTCTTATTCATCATCATTTGTGCCAACATCGCAAAGCCAAGCAATGGTAATAATCCTGCAGCGACATTCATTCCCTCTTGCACAAAAGGTGGAATAATATTTAATAATTTAGCTACCGTAGCTGCCCCAAAATAAAATGCTAAGGGATTAAAAATTATGCCAGGCCAATTCTGGGCCCAACCAGCCAAAAGCATATTTCTAGTGATTGCATGAGTATTACCCTCATCAGCGTTATGATCAATTCGATGAATCAACATTAGCATTACCGGTTGCCCAACCGCAGTATTTAAGGCTAGCATTACTGTTGCAATAGGAATTCCCAATGTTAGAGCAGCTGCGGCATTTGCATGGGACTCAATTGCAAGAGAAATTCCTAAAACGGTTCCTGCAATTAAATCAGGTGGATTATAGGCACCAACAGAAACTGCACCGATCATCGCTAACTCCAGTGTTGCGCCCATAATAATTCCGTCTTGCAAATCTCCTAGCACTAATCCCACAAGCGGACCTAAAATAATGGGTCTTTGAAGATAGCTAGTTCCAAGAAGCCATTCTGAATAACCTAAGAAATTAATCAAAAAGATTAATATTGTTTTTAAGAGCAAGGTATTAAGCCTCCTTTAAAAACTTTTTGGCATCAATCTTAGTTTCATTAGGTACCATTTGGACAAACAAATCAATTCCAAGATTAGATAAATCTTGCAAAATTGCTACATCCTTTTGATCTAAAAATATGCTTTTAGAGACCTGCTTTTTATCTTCTGCGAACGGCATATTACCTAGATTTAACGCTTTAACGCCAATTGCCTTAACAAGCTTTGCTGCAATTGGTAAAGTTTCACAAATAATAAACAAATGATATTTGTCTGTTATCCCACTTTGTATTTGCTCAATAGCTTCGTCAGTAGATTTAATGACAACTTTTGTTCCCTGTGGTTTGGCCAGGCGCAATGCCTTCATTCTTAAAGGATCACTCTTGACAGTGTCACTTACTAGCAATAATGCATCTGCTCCTATTGCTTGTGTCCAAGAAAATGCAACTTGTCCATGTAACAACCGATAATCAACACGAACCATCTTAATCATTTTGATACCTCCTAATTTGTTTTATTATGATTCTCAAGCTGCCATTTTTGCTTAATTTCAATCAATTCTTGGTCATAATTGGCAGTTTTGATAGCGATTTTCTTATCAAATCGGTCGAAATATGAATGAGGCGGCCAAGTATTTAACTCATCAGCCATTTTAGCTGCAACTAACTGAATAACTGGTAAGGAATAATACAAACTTAGAATCCAATTATTAACGGCGCTCGTTTTGACAACACGCCTGTCTTGTTCAATTTGACTTGAACTGGTTATTAAAAATGCGTTTGGTGTGACCTCTTTTAAAGCAGTGAATACTTCATGAAAGCGTACGTGCTTTTTTTGAACCATATCATCAATTAAAAAAACAGTGTAATTAGGCGTCAGCTGTATATCTGGTCCATGAAGAAATTCTTCAAGTTCATAGTACATAGCCGGTCGCTTTAATGTTTCTTGAAATTTCAAGGCTCCTTCTTTGGCTACACCTAAATTCGGGCCGTTACCACAGAAAAAAGTTGGATTATTCATCGCTAACGCAAAATGATTCTGTTTCAAAAATTCTTCAGTAGTCTTCAATAATCCAGGCTGATCCTCAATTACTTTCAGCAGTTGTTCACCAAAAGCAGATTTTCTACTCTCCGATAAAGTACTAATGTTATTGGCAAAAAGTAAAAAGTATTCAACCAAGGTTTGGACACCCATGGTGACATAGTCGACATACTCATTACCTACACCATAATCAAAAATATTTGTTGAATAATCAGCCATTGGACTATGAATATTTCCTGTGAGAGAAACAAAGGAAATTTTTCTTTGCAGTAAATATTTCTGACAACTAATAATATTGGTCGACGAGCCACTTTGTGAAACTATTATCACAAATGTATTTGACCATAAAGCACAATTACACTCTTCAACATGCTCCGGAGTGTATAAATAAACCGGAAGACGAGATAACTCCTGTAAAGCATCTTTGACCATCAACAAAGAATTGTACGATGAGCCAGAAGCAATTAAAGTAAAACTTTGATAATTTCCATTTTTAAAAATCCGGGTAATTGGACCAACTAATTCATTTCTATTGTCAAAGTTTTCCTTTAGCTTTGTCGCTGAATATCGGACATAGTCTTGCATTTTCATCTAAGCACCTCCAATTGGTTTCTTATATATACCATTTATTAATTTAACTATACCATTTAAAAGATGTTTTGCAAGCGGTTTCTTAAAAGAAATAAATTATCACTTTAGATTAAAGTGACAAAATCTAAGCATAATAGGAATTACAAGGATTAAAAAAATAGTAGATAACTTTTGGTTCAAAGTTATCTACTACTATGTGAAAAATATTTATTACTGACTATGAAAGTGCAGTTATTGTTTGGTTGGCCAAATGCTATTTAACCCGGAAACTGAATTTACGTAAAAATCATCTGGCTGAAGCCCGGTTATTTGACAAAATTTTTCAGTTAAACGCGGAAGACCTAAACGAGACCATACCCGTAAATTGGTTTGGTCATTCACCTTAATCCAGTACCCTAATTTATTAAGTTCAGGATAGTCTTGAAGATCGAGTTTTCGCCCATTTTTTAATGAAAACATATATGCAGTATTCCAAAAAAGAAAATTTCCTTTAAAAAAAGAATGGAACGATAATTGCTTTTCTTCATGATAATTCTTAAGCAATTTATTCATTTTATGTCCTCCTCGCATTTTGAAGTTTAACAGACTGATGATATTTTTATCTTAGTCAGTTTACTTTATGTTGCTATCATAGCACCATTTAGGCCAATTAGATAGCTCTAACTATTTTGACAAATTGTTATTAAATAAATATGTGCTAGTCCTAGGCTTAAGTAATAATGAATATCATTTTTTACTTAATTTAATCATCAGTGTAATCTGAAACTAAATAAGGCGCATCACACATGATGCGCCCTATTAGTCTAGTTATTATACTTCTTATCGCTAATGATTTTTCCATTACCGATTGATCTGATTTTTTGTGAAGAATCATCGTCATCACCATTTTGGTGGAAGACGCAACCAGAATAAAGCATTACTTGTTTATGCTCATAATCATCATGCTCAAAAGTGTAAGTTATCTTATAGACAACATTACTACTATTATCTGGCGCAGGCGAAATGGAAACAATGCTACAATCCATATCATAAGAAATTATCTCGTCATTATCATTAAAGTTTCCGATCTGCTCATGCAGTTCTTGGTAACCCTTATTCTCCGCGCCACCAACAAATGCATCTTCATCTGGATCTTCAAAATTGTCTTCCAAGATACTTTCGGCATCATCCTCGCTGATTAAGCCGGGCCATTCAGGCTTAACGACATTGCTACTACTATCATCGTCATCATCAAAGCCTAAATCATCATAATCAATTACCTTTGATCTGATTGCCTTGCCGTCAACTTTCATCATGACATAAATCTTCATGTCATCCGTAGCAGGATATTCTTTAAATACTTTTTCACCGCTCTTATCTAGCGTACCAACCTTTTTCTCGTTAATATAAACATCCGCACCAGGAGAGCTTTTAACCGTAAAATTGACGGTCTTGATATTCATATTAATTGCACTATTTGAAAAAATATTGGCGCTTTTATCAGCAGTTAACTTATGACCAGCAGCAGTTGACTTAACTACAATATGGTATTTTCCAGGAAAAAGCGGCTGTACCTGTTTATAATAACTTTCACCACTACCATTAACCCCGCCAATTTTTTCATCATTAACATAAATTGTCGAATTGGCATGATTGGTCTTAATATGCGGCGTAAAAGTCTTAAATTTTAACGTATATTTAGGGAAAAGCAGTAAATACCGTCCTGACTGTACTAACGAAACGTCTTCATAAGTATCACCATATTTAAAAGCTTCTGCCATCTTATCGGCATCGCTACTATGATCAAAATAATAATTTTGCGTTGGCTTCAAAGCCGCATTAGTGATATGCACACTAGGATTATCCGAAGTAACATAATCTGCTAAGTTTTCCCGCGGATTTTTTAAATACGCAGTAATCTGATCAACTTGATTTTTCCGTTGATAATGATTTGATCCCCAAGCATAAAAAGCAATGAAAGCAACAACTAAAACGCCCACAATGCTCAAGATTACCTTAGTTTTCTTTTTCATCGGCTGGCGCGGATTATTCACAGTCTGTACTTGGTTTTGCGAATTATTGTTAGCGGCTTGCCGGTGAGTCTGATCCGTTCGGTATTCTTGCCGGCTTTGCTTATTATTAGATAGCTTTGCACCACAGTTGGAACAAAACTCCTCGTTTTCGTTAACTCGTCGTCCACAATTTGGACAAAATTCATTTTTATTCATCTTTACACCATCTACATTGAACCATTAAAACCTGAAATAATTTGATTAAAAACTGACCGTAAAACGGAATTATAAATAAGCGAGTTCATAATCAAACTACAAACAAAAATAATGCCAAAAGCAAGCAAAGCGCCATATGCTTTGTCCCGTCGAGCACCATCATTTGCTAGTAAGGCAACTTCTTGACCAATAAAGAATAAAACAAATAATAGTAAAACTAAAAATAAAGTAAATCTGATACTATTAAGTCCTAAAACCATTAATAAAAAGAAAATGACCGTCAAAATCAAATTTAGGTTACTAGCATGAATCCCGCGGTTGACAAAATCTAGTAGATGAACTTGCTCATCATAAATAAATTTATAGGCCGCAAAGTGACTAGCAATCACAATCACTTGGAAAATCAGGACGATTAAAAATACCCGAAAGACAATGCTGAAAGAAATATCAAAATTGCTCCAACCTCTGGTATCGACTCCGAAATGATTGACTAAGCCAATTGCACCGGTAATAACTGACTTGGCAAAGAAATATAATCCAGTAACAAATAAAACATCTTCAATTAAAATTGTTAACCAGCCGTACCAGCTTTGAGCAGTTAAATTGCTGTCTGCGGGATGTTTCCATGATTCAACCAGCCATTCCCAATAATTTTGCAAATAGCTACCAGAATTAACATGCTGCTGATTAACTTCAGCCACAACTGGTGCAGTTTTTTCAGTTGCAGTAGTAGCCTGCTCCGGGTCTTTTTCTAACGTAATTGAACGTAAATCACTACCGCATTTAGTACAAAAATTAACCCCATTTTCCATTAGGGAACCACAATTAGGGCACTTTTTCATTACTTACTCCTTACATTTATAACAACATTATATGTCTATTAACTACTTTCATCAGCTCCCAAAATCTGGAATAGCAGTATTGGATAATAAAACTTCTTCTTCCCACTTTATCTTTTACTCAAATAACTAAACTATATATAAAAAAAGCTAAAAAAGCAGAACACTAATTCATTGTAAAATTATCTATTTTTACTGTCAAATTCTAGTATTAGACTATATTGAACTGTTTCATAGTTGGTACTTTTTCAAACTGTAGTAAACTAGAGGTTAAAAATGAACAAATGAGGTTTAAAAATGAAAATTGTGAATTTGGATAGTTATGCCTTAAACCCCGGTGACCTTGATTGGACACCCCTTAAGCAGTTGGGCGAATGTACCATTTATGATCGAACACCAGTCGATGATGATGCCGAGATTTTGCACAGAATCGGTGATGCTGAAATAGTGTTAACTAATAAAACACCATTAAATCGAAGTGTTATCACCAAAGCACCTAATCTTAAATACATTGGCGTCACAGCTACCGGGTACAATGTGATTGATACTGCAGCTGCACGGGCAGCTAACATCCCCGTCACTAACATTCCAACTTACGGCACGGACGCAGTAGCACAGTTCACTTTCGCCCTTTTACTTGAAATTACTAGCCAAGTTGGTTTGCACAATAAACTGGTTCACGAGGGCCGCTGGAGCAGCAATCCTGATTTTACTTTCTGGGCAAAACCATTAATCGAACTGCAAGGTAAAACAATGGGACTAATTGGCTTTGGTAGCATCGCACAAAAAGTTGCCGAAATTGCTCATGCCTTTTCAATGAAGGTCATTTTTTATAATCATCGGCCAAAAACAAACCTTCCAGACTACGTCAAACAAGTTAGTCTAGATGAATTATATCAACAAGCCGACATTATTAGTCTTCATGTGCCACAAGCACCTGAAACAACCGAAATGATTGACCGAGAAGCAATTACCAAGATGAGGGATGGCGTTCTATTACTTAATACAGCACGCGGGGGCTTAATTAACGAGCAAGATGTTGCCGACGCTTTGAATAATGGCAAAATTGGGGCAGCTGGTGTTGATGTTGCCACCAAGGAGCCAATTCCTACTGACAGTCCGTTATTAACGGCAAAGAACTGCTACATCACACCCCATATTGCTTGGGCACCGCGCGAAACGCGTGATCGGCTATTAGGAATCGCCATTGATAACCTGAAGGCCTTTTTAGCAGGCAAAGAGCTTAATGTGGTTAATTAAACTGGTAAAGAACTTAATTACTAGTATATGAAAAAGGCATAGTCCTATTTTGGACTATGTCTTTTATCTTGATTTTTAACGGTTAAAACTAAACGAGCTAATTTGTTTCATATCCATCTTCATGTTAGCTGGTTTAATCAAAATATTATATGCACCATATGTTGAGCTACTTGGATTGACATCAATATATGCCCCAATTTGATAACCCTTAAAGTCATCATAATGCTTCTTAGTTTCAACTAATTGCTCAGTTAATTGCTCCTTAACCGTCTTGATCACATCTTGTGTACTGCCTTATGTTTTGCTATGTGAAACGTTAGTTATAACAGGACGCTCCTTAATTTTCTTTTCTTAGTAAAGTTTAACTTCATCTTACAAAGATAATTTAGTCTTAAAACTCAAAAAGTTGTCTAACTTTTTGGGTTCGTTTCATTAGTGCAGTGTAGTTTGATTTTGCTTTAAATCTATAAACCGCTATCTTCCAAACCACTATAATGAGAACCGCCGATTACATTTCCATACTCATCATACATGGTGCCATCGTCATCAAAATAGGCTTTAATTTCGGGATCATATTCCAAATTCTTTTGCTTTTTAAGTTCTTCTAGCCTGTTAGTACTTTTGGAAGGTTTTGGCTGAGATTCATGTTGTCTAAGGGTATCATCAGCAGTTATCTCAAGGCCAACAGTATCAATTCCCTTAACGTAACTGTTTTTGCTAATTTTATAATAAAGTTTGCCTTTACTAATTTTTTGGCCAAAAACTTTAAGCCTCTTTCCTTTTTTCAAAGGTTTTTTCTTTGCCAATTTGCCGTTGGCTTTATAGATATAGCTCTTACATTTCAACGTCACATAAGCAGCTTGACCCTTAAGCAATTTTGGAAAAGATCGCCGTAATTTTGGTTTTTTGCTAATTATTTGCCGAGCAAGTGCAGGTTCGACTTGTCCGACTAGTGGTGCAATCGAAGTAGATGCAGCCACTGCTAAAACAACAATTTTTTTATTTAGTTTCATAATAGTTACTCTTTCATGAAATAGCTTTATTTTTGAAGATAACCACTCTCAAAAATTGTTTTTACCATTTTAGGACTTATATTGCATTTATTAAGTAGTTCTTCCACATTTTCCTTAGAAATACGATGATTAAAGTAGACGTCATAAATATTCCTACATTTTGTTTTAGGCTTTAACTCTTTAGCGTAGTGAATAATGATGTGGTATTTCTTGCCCTTGTAGGTAACGTTATTCACAAGATAATAATTTCCAGTTGTTAACAAGACCTTTTTCCCCACTCGCTCTACTGTGGTAAGACGATACTTGTTTTCACCTAGTTTTTTCCATTTTGGATTGATAATGTTCCAATTATGTTTAATAACATCTCGTTCAGAAGAAAGAACAGTAAAATTTTTCTTAAAACTAACTGGAGGATAGGTCTTATAGTCACCCGTAGTATAGTACCATTTCCCCTTCAAAGGATTGGGCAACGTCGGCATTTTAACACCAGTAGTCGGATCCCATAAAAGCCCTTTGGAAGTGCTGATAAAGCCCGCTTTGACAGTCTGTGTATAAGTTGTACAGATAGCTGTGCTCAAACCTAAAAATGCAAGTAAAATAAATAAAAAATTTTTTCTCTTTATTTGTTCCATCTTTAAATACCTTGGCATACAATTCTTAGTAAAATGTTTTTTAAAATAAAATACTTCCTGAGCAATTGCTATCAATCATCCCCATAATCAATATCCAAATTATCATGATATTTATTGACACTTTGCTTGTTAGTTAAGCTGTATGTTACACAAAAAAGCTCGCCATTTATATAGTCTACAGTATAATCAATTATTTTAGCATCCTCTGGAATAGATAAGCGTTTCAGATCATCCTCTGTTAAGTACATTCCCCTCTTTTGAATTGCCTTTTTCACTTTAGCAGAATATTCTGGCTCATCATTTAAAAATTGTACCCGAGGTGAATGGTCTGACAGGATTTCTTTTCTGCATTGCTTCACTTCTTCTTGGAATCCTTTTAGTCCCTTTAAATAGGAAGAGGTTTTAGTCCATTTTTTATCATATTTAAATTCATCAATTGAATCCCTTATCATCGCTTGAGCTTCAATACTATACTTATTCATTTTAGGATAAGTTATTTTTATTGCCTCATATAACTTTTTTAGTCTTTGATCAAGCTTTTTCTTTTGCTTTGGTGTAATGGTTTTTTTTGTTATTTGATTATTTTCTAGACTATAAGTACAGTTATTCACCTTTTGTGTCAGGTCATCTATTTTAAATGAGCGCACCATATCTGGGTCTTTCACAGCGGCCATAACTTGGTTTGCCGAGAAAGTTGGTGTCAATAAAATCAAGCTAGCTACAACTACTATTTTTAACTTTTGGAAAATTTTCATAATTTTAAACTCTCATCTCTGCTAAATTAAATCGTATTAAGTTAGCAAGCATTTTTACCTTTCTTTAATATTTTTTATGACTGACTTTGAGACTTTCTTGCTCAAATGACATTTTTTCAAAATAGAATAAGCTGTCTTTTTGGATAAAGGTTTATTAAATCTTGCAGAATAAGCAGTTTTTGGTTCATACAGCTTGCCACCATACTTTTCATAATAAATTAAAACTGAACACCTCTTATGATGATTAGCGACCTTTTTTACTTTGAAATATCGGTCAGAAACCGGACTCTTTACGCCACCCTTATAATGCTCTACAGTCGACAAACGATAATTACTTTTGCCCAATTTCTGCCACTTGCCTGTTACACTTTCCTCTACAAGTGATCCACTCCATAAAGCGGTTCTACTGTCTTTTTTAATTGTAAGCGGTGTCTCTCCTTTACCTGGAAAATACCATTTTTCTCTTAACACTTTTGGTGTAGAAGAGTTAAAAGTATATGTAATTTTTGGTATTTCATTTGCCGCTTGCGCTTTACCCGCGCTAAGTGCTGCCACCGGAGCTACTAATCCAATACTTGCTACTAGCGCTAACAGTGCTTCTTTAAATTTCATATTAAAACCCACCTTTTCCTATATTCTAAATAAAAATGCATTATTTTTTATACTTCTGTTTATCATATTTTTTATAATACAATTTAGATTAATTATGCAATGCTTATTTATATTTGAAAACTCCATACAATTATTATAGACAGGAGGTGGTTAATTTGGCATTTATAATTAGATCAAATCGTAAAGAGTCAGAGAATAAAACGATACGATTTCCGCTTAAACTTATTCAAAAAATCGAACAAGCAATTAAAGGAAAAAATGTAACTTTTTCTGGTTTTGTAATTCAAGCGTGCGAATATGCTCTTAACAATATGGAAGAAACAACAAAGAAAAAATAATGTTTCTACTAACTACATATTTTTATTTTACAACTTGCATTTTTTATTGCAATATAATTTGCAATAAAAATATTTAACAACGTACTTTTATGCATTATTAGGATAGTTCATTGTTCTTAGGTCTAGTAGATTCCAGTTTCGACATTATAATTTGCTGACTAATTGATTTTTTAAATCGAAAAGTTTCAGTTTTCTCATAGCTAAAAACTGCTCATTTGTCATTCACAACTGTAGTTTTTCACCATATTACATTCCTTACTTATCAGGAGATTTTTAGCGAAAAATGCGGAACTTTTAAATAAGTTCTTTTAATTTGCATTTCAACACTTCAGTTGCCTTAATCAAGTGTTTTTTCACGGTTTTATCACTTATACCGAGTTTTTTAGAGAGCAGACGATATGAAGCATTGTATAAATAGTGCTCTATCACAATTGTTCTGTCGATTTCTGATAGTGATAAAACTGCTTCGAATATGATTTTTACCTCTTCACTTGCAATGACTTGTTCTAAAGGAGACAATAAATTATTCGGAACAGAGCTGATAAAACTATTTTCTTCATTATATTGATAATCAAGACTAAGGAGCCCATACTTGCGGTTTTTGCGCTCTTGATTTACCTGCACCTGATCAAGCAGGTGATTAATTAATTTT
Source organism: Lactobacillus sp. B4026 (assembly GCF_026535825.1). NCBI lineage: Bacteria > Bacillati > Bacillota > Bacilli > Lactobacillales > Lactobacillaceae > Lactobacillus > Lactobacillus sp. B4026. Next base: position 31,829 of record NZ_JAFNPD010000007.1, on the reverse strand, counting down.
TCTAATCGTTTGCTTTCTGTAATGTTTTTTTCAAAATCCGCTTTTTTCAATTTTTCTAAAGCATTTTTCAGCTTTTTAGCACGTTTTTCTTCTACTTTTCCCATATTTTATTCCTTTCCATCCCAACGGCCGGAAAGAACAAATTTTGTGAACACCAAATAAACGGTTAGTATCATTAAAAGGTGAAATTTTCATCTACTCTTGTTCTAACCGTCCTTTTTGGTGGCCACCAACAGGGACTTTAAAAATTTAAACTATAGAGATTTTCTCTATAGTTTTAGTTTATTAGCTATCAAAGCAATACGAAAGTAGAAAATGTAATTAAAAAAGCAGGCAATATACCTAGATTAATACGTTTTTAGCATTTTTACGTATTTTACATACTAAAATAAACTCTCATTTTTCTAGTGATACCTTAATATAGCTGAAAAAGGAAGACAGTCATAATGAACTAAAAACTCTTAACATAAAAACTCCATAAAAGTTAATTTTATATACTTTTATGGAGTTTAATTCTTATATCTTAATTTCCAAGTTTACTAAAAATTTTTAATATGAAAATATCCAGCTGCTCGAGATATTGATTGCATCTTTCTTACTCAGACCTAATTTATGTCTATTTGATTGAAATACTGTTGCATAGATCATTTGAGAATTTGGATATTTCTTTTTGTTCCATAGCTTATCAATATTAGATGATGCAGTAAAAGCCTTTTCTAAATAGCATCCTTTAGGTTTAAGACGATATAAAAGGCGGTTGGTCTTTACATCTTGATAAAATTTATATTCTTGGTATACAGCAACTCTACACTTTTTGCCGTGAAATTTAACTTTTTTCACCCAAAACTTAAAGCCACTATTCTTACCAGTTGGGATATTATAAACCTGCTTTTTTTGCTTATAAATATATTTTGCTTTGGGCAAAAGTTTGACGCGCGTTTTGGTAATTCTCCATTGAAGACTTTGTGGGCCACCCCAGTCGCCACGAATACTTCGAGGGACTGTCTTTACCCGCTTACCAATTAGCTGTTGTTTTTGGTCTAAACTGGCAACTTCGACTATCTTAGGCTTAGGTGCACGGCTGCGTTCCTTTTTATCTAAGCTAAGATTATGATTATGCCATTTACCCTCGGAAAAATCTTGATTAAATTTATAACCGCGCTTTCTTAGTCGCTTCACAAGAAATTTTACATACGCTAAATCTCTTTTATCATTATGATCTGCTTTATAAGTACCATGAATAACTTGGTAATCGGGATAAAAAGCAAGGGTATAATTACTATTTGCCTTCGCTTGCACAAAATGGCCGCTAGAATACACATTGTTTACACATAGCAGGAAAACTGCTGAACAAATTAGGATTATTGATTTTATAAATTTTTTCATTAATAGTCTCCTCTAAATTTTTATGGTTTAAAAGTACTATTTAGACGCTCCTGCTTAAAACCAGTAAAATAATAACTTGAAACATGAATGTAGTGAATTGAGTACTCATCTTTTATTCGACTGATACTTAAACCAAAATAGTCGTCATATTGAGGATTATCAGCATTATTTGTGCCAAGAAGCCTTGTACCGCTATTACTCAACAAATCCCCTGCGTGATGCCATTCATCGTAACTTTTTACACTGTTATAGTTCCCACCATTATAACCAAATAGCATTATTATTAACCCGTCATAAATTTCAGATTTTAGTTCAGTGATAGTCATCAGCTTACTATCATAAGAAAAACCTGTCATATCCTCAATATAATTGTCATCGATATTCAAGCCGTTTTTGTGACATGCACGTACTATTCCTTCAACATAATGTCCACCTTCATCAAAAACGGATTTCTTATTTTTGGCATATTCTATGGCAATATCATCGGCAATATTTTGAGAACCAGAACTTTTAATCCATGGCTTTAAATTGAGACAATTTCGAGCTTCATTAATCAACCGAAGTGTGTAAGTAACTATTTCGTCTTTTTGTGATTCAGTCAGCTTAGTCGGATCAACTTTAGTCTTATCATCATGTGCACTTTCAGAATGTTTGAAGGTATTGTTCTTCACGCCGCTCATACAAGCTTTGATAAATTCAGCACTTGGCTTATTATCATAAGCTTTAGTAAGTTCATCATTAGTATAACCAGCGGGTAAAGTGATTTTAGCTTCAGAATATTTAACTCTTTTTTTCTGTTTAGCCTTTCGTCTGGTCTTACGAATGTGTCTTGACTTCGTAGCTGCTTCAACTTTCAATTCAGGCACAATATAATTAGCTGGCAATACACTAATTGCCAACAAGCTTGCTGACAAAAAGGCAATCAAGATCGAATTTGCTTTAAAAATTTTAGTTATCTGCAATATTATTTACCTCTAATGAAATAAGCACAGCCATTTTTTAATACTTTGGAAAGTCAGCTGCGCGAACGTGATTTATTACTGTACTTTCATTCGGAGTAATAGTTTGAATATAACTGAAAAAAACACCCCATTCGATTTCAAGCGTATTATAGTTCCAAAAGCTATTATGGCCGGTTATCTTTTTAACATCTTTAATTCTTTTTGAATCATTTTCGTTATCCACTATAAATACTTCATTATCATTGCTTGCTAATGTGTCTGTAATATACTTAGCGTAAGTTTCAACATCAATTTCCATTTTGAACATTCCTTTCTACATTTACTATTTTTCATCTCAAGCAGTTTTCAACTTAATGTCAGGCTTATTTATTCACTCCAATAATTCTTGTCTTAGTCGTATCAAGACCATTAAAAATCGAATCACCCAATTTAACATCCCAACCAGTTACATTAACTTCTTCTAAAGCTAAATCTTTATAAAACATTCCTTCTTTATTACCAAAACCAAGTGATCTAGAATCCCAAGTACTTAAGTCTAATTTTTTGAGTTTTTTGTCATGTGCAAACATTGATTCAGCTGAATCAACATTGCTTGAATCTATTTTATCTAGACCTTGAATATCCTGTAAACTCGGCAATTTACCAAATAACCAATAACAATTTCCGAGCAAAGCTATTTCACTATCAATACTAATATGCTTAATATCTGTTAGTTTAATCTTGCGCTTTTTTGACAAATGCCTGTTAGCCGTTGGAATAAGCTGATAGATTGGCGTCGATCCTAAAGTGTTATCGTTTGCGCCTTCTTTAATATGTAAAGTCTTGGTGCGGGGATCAAATTTTAAAACGCATTGGTTATCCTTAGAGTATTTACCCAACTTAATCATTTTCGAACTTGCTTGAACAGTTTGAATTAAACCTGATTGCTTCGGAACAATCGTAGTCGTCACACCACTAAGCATCATTACAGCTGCTGAACTGATTAATAATTTTTTTCCAAATTTATGACTCTTAAAATTGATTCTCATTTTTTCTCCTTAATCTTTATGTAAATAAATTTAACTAATCGACTCTCAGAAAGACACTAGTGTGTCCCATATTACTGGTAAAAATCCAAATTCGATCCTTTGAAACATCTATTGCAGCAGGATGGTCTTCATGAAGCTCATTAACATTTCCAAGCGGGACATTCTTTGGCCAGAACTCAATTGACCAAAATATTGCTCCGTCTGAATCTCCTGATAAACAGCCCTTCAACTTGTGAAACTTCAATTTTCGCTTGATTTTACCATCATTTGGCTCTCTCATTGTTTTTCCATGGAAAACCACGTCTTGATTAAACCTGATTTCTTTCTTAGTAATAACTAAAGTCTGACTCCTATCTTCAGCCTCTAATTTGTGCCATTGTACTCCTTCCCCGTGATAAGTATTGTATGCATTAGCAACTAGCTTCCATTTACCCATTAAGCTAGTATAATCACCGTTTTTAATCTGCTCAAAATTCATTGCTGGTACAGTTCTTTGTACCGGCTTTTGAACTTTACTCCGCTTTTTTAAACTATGATTAACTGGCTTTTGGTCATTTTCAGACTTTTGAACCCGTTTTTTCTTTGTTAATTTTCTGTTAACAACCGTTTTTTCAGGCACATTATTTTTTGAAGTCTTATTCGGGCTCAAGCTGCAACCGGTAAATAACGTAACCATGCTCAGCAATCCCATCAATTGAGTGATTCTTGTTTGCAAAATCTTGCCTCCTCACTTTTATTGTTTATATTTTGTTATTCTTCCTCCTTGATATGTAGTTCCTATCGCCTTTTTAAAAAACGAATGCAGTTTACATTGCTTTTTTAATGCACAATCGCAGGAAATAAATTTCATTGTTTTACAAACAAATCAAAATAACTTAAACAGCTTCTTTTGCAGTGCAAATTCAGCAACTAACGATCTCTTAAGAAACCCAATGCAATATTTTGCTTGTTATCTAATTATGTGAGTATGCTCGCAAAAATATGGAATTTACCAAAAATAGCAATTTTATTTTAACTACCTATATTTTACATTTTGCATTACTTTTTGCAATACAGTTGTTATATTTTTTTATGATTAAACTGTGCTGTTATATTTCGGACTTTCATACTTGATAAATTAACTCACTTTAATTTTGAAACAAAAATAGCAGGAACGAACCTGCTATTTTTTTATTGCTTTGTTTATTTATGTTGTCATGAAGCATTATAAGTTTTTACTAAACAAACTTTATAAACTTAATAATGCTAGTGATATGTACACGAGTTTACGATAATTCCTGAATTTTTGACTTGGGCTTCAGAATAATCTTTTAAGAAATGAGAAGAATTAGGAAGATATACTGTTGTGACACATCCATTAGGAATAGTAAAATAGAACAGATAAAAATCCAGTATCAAGGTAATCATTGTTATTATGAATTAGTTCTACCAATCTAGTTAACAATTGCTTTTTAACTTTTTCGTCAGCAGCCTTCTCAAACGCTAGTGTAAGAACATGGCACCCCTGATAATCACAGGTTAATTTGCCTTCTTTAACAAACTTTTCTGCAAAAGCTGTTTTCACCTTATTAGCGTACTCAACGTATCCCTTATCTTCTTCACCTAACACTACTTATTTTAGCAAGCAGTTCAGCTAAAAACGCAGTAGCAACCAAGTCTTGGGTTACTTCTGCTAACTTCATTGGGTTTGGATCCCACTTCATCATACTAGGAAACATCCAATCACCATACAGTCATTGCCTGAAAGTTTTCTTTCAGAACTTCCTTGTGACCATATCTTTGATACAAAGTCCACGGCACCATTACGATGGCATCGCCCCAACCTGCTGAACTTAAGGTACCTTTAAAATCTAGCGTATTCTGGTAAAAATATGTCGAAATCCCCGACGCTTTGAACAATGGCAAAATTGGGGCAACTGATGTTGCCACCAAGGAGCCAATTTCTACTGACAGTTCGTTGTTAACGGCAAAGAACTGCTACATCACACCCCACATTGCTTGGGCACCGCGCGAAACGCGTGATCGGCTATTAGGAATCGCCATTGATAACCTGAAGGCCTTTTTAGCAGGCAAAGAGCTTAATGTGGTTAATTAAACTGGTAAATAATATAAAAAGCAGACAAACCACTGATTTTTGAGGTGAATCCTAAAATTAGGATACTCATTTTCGGTGTTTTGTCTGCTTCTTTTTTGCTTAAAGAGCCAGTTTCTTCCTACACTAATTCTACTATTAATCTGACATGTACTTACTCAATAGCCAAATTGGCGTACAACTCCATGCATGACAAAAACTATTTTCAATCGGACTATCATACGGAGAATAGGCCGGATTCTCAGGTTCAAAGGCCTCCCAAAAGGTATCAGCACCAAGATCAACCATTTTACCCCAATATTCCTTCATCAATTTAATTGCTTCATCTTTCATTCCCGCTTCAAATAAGGCTTGATCAATATGATGATACATGTAAGGCGTCGCAATTCCACGCACGGGGAATAATTTGTTTACGGTCTTAGTCATAATCTGATGATTGGTTTCATCATCCATTACATGGGCTAAAACCATCCAAACCTGACTAGCAATATTAACCTCACGCTTTTTACCAGAAACAAATAAACCGGTCTGTGGATCAAATTGATTATCTGTCGCAAAGTTTTTTAAATTCTCAAGTTCTTGTTCGTACTTAGCTAATTCAGGATCATCTATCATTTTTGCTAAAGCAATTAATTGCCGCAAGACATAAATGGTAATAGCTTGCCCAGCAGTTGTTTTGTCAAAGTCATTTGACCAGTCAACAAAGGTAACATACTGCTGATCTGGTACTACTTCACCATTATCCCGAATAAATCTGCGGGTGTATTCCCACTGCTTTTTAGCAATTGGATAAAGATCAGTCAAAACCTCTTCATCTTTTTCGTGTTTTTCCAAATCGGCTAAAGTTGAAATGAAAAACAAGCTGTAATCATACATAAAGGTATCGTCGGGGACATATGGCTGATTGGTAAACACGTTTGCCGAGATCCTGCCATCTTTAGCTGTCATTGCGCCAAATAAATATAAGCATCTTTTAACTAGAGCAGTATTATCAAATGAAGCATAATTAGCTAGTGCCTGCAGTCGCAGATCGCCTAACCATAAACGGCGGTCACGCTTAGGTCCATCTTCAAAGACATCTTGCATACAATCTTGCAGCGTATTGATTCCAACTTGATAAATTGCATTGAGCTTGTCATCTTTAAAATCAGGCTTTCTAAGGTTGGTGCTTGAAACAGCACTTTGAATTGTGGCAGTTGGCTTAGAAAAAACGGCAAACCACTTAGGCGAGGTATCAATCACACTAAGTTCGACATACCTAAAGCTATATCTTCGTGGCAATTCCAATTCTGCTGGTAAGCGATCAAGGTGAATAACCTCTTCTTGAATCCAGGACTTACTAAGCCAGCCATCATAATCTTGTGAATTATACCTAAATTCATTGGGCATCTCAGCAAATTTCACTTTAAAAGCTACGGGTGCATCCATTGGTGAACCAACATGTTCAATATGAATGGCAAATTTTCCCACACAATGTTGACCAAAATCAATGATTACGTGATCATTTCTAGTCATTTTTAATTGTGCTAACTGCTCAATATCACCGACTTCTTTTATACCGGTATTTTCAAGCTTAGAAGGATCATCAGTCAATTCAACCAATCTTTTGGCACTAATCTTATTTGTCAGTAGCTTGGGACGATATTGATCCGCCTTTTTTAGCAAGTCGTCATCGTGGTTAAACTCAACATCCTTATTTATTTGAAATTTGAAAACCATTATTTACCTCTTTTTTACTTTCGAATATGATATTTGTCCTCTAATCTTGTCATGGTAAAGCCGAAGATAAATGCAACGATGATTAAAGCCGAAAAGCCAAACATGGTCGTCTTAATGACAGATTGAACTACTAACATTGGTGTCACGAATGCAAACAAGCCACAAATAAATCTTGATAAACCACTTAAAAATCCTTGCAATGATGAACGAATTTCTACAGGAAAAGCTTCTTGCGTCCAGACCTTATAAATTGCTTCTCCGGCAACTTGATTACCAATATTATAGCAACCAATTGCAACCACAATTGGCCATAAATCGTGGCTTAAAATTGCTAACGAAAACATTGCTAAGAATTGTAAAATCATACCGATAACAAAAAAGATGTTTCTGTATTTACCACCTGAAAATTTAGCAAAAGCCATTGTCGCAAAAACAGCGATAATGTTAAGAACTAAACCAGCACCTGTTGCGAATGTTTGACTAGCCTTGGCTTGTACAAGCATGAAAGTCTGAAACTGACCAAAAGTATTAGCCAATAAATTCCAGCAAATGTAGAAAATCATAATGCATAACAGCATTGAAAGATACTTCTTTTTATTTTTACCAAATAAAACATTTTTAACAGAGACTTGGTCCGAACTATGATTCTTCGCTTCAGCGGCCCGCATCCGCTTATCACCTTCGATATGAAAATTACGAAATTTACTAGAAAATGTCCGCCATGCCCAAGTGATTAAAGCAACAACTGCTAAACAGGCAAATACGACCCTAGCTCCAGTTGCCCCTGCTAGTCTTGAAACCAAGAAGGCAGCACCATATGAGGCAAAGATACCAACCTGCCAGAAAATTTGAGTCGAAGCTACTAACTTCGAGGAAGTCTGATCATCTGGTGCATCATGCGAAATCATGGTTAAACTAATTGGCAAATCTAGTCCCGATGCAAGTCCAGCAATAATTGCCCCTATTAGCAATACCGGATAATTAGGCGCAAAGACACAAATTATGGCACCAAGCGCGTAAATAAAGTTCATCCAGTTAAAAGACCGTACTAATCCAAAAGCCTTCGTTACCAATCCGGTTATTAAACCACCGATTGCTATTGCAAAAGTCAAGGCACCAGAAATAACACCTACTTGACCATTAGTTAGGTTAAGTCCATTTTGCCAAACAGTAATTGTAGACGACATGCCGACAATAATGCCGGATCCTAAAATAGAGCCAAAACCTGCTGCAACAGCTAATGGCTGGTATTTTTTAGTTAAATTATTCTCACTATTAATATTATCCATTACACTATTTCCTCCTTATTTTAGTAATAATTATGCTATTTATTGGAAACGGTTCCAATAGTGCTATAATCTTAAATAGATTGCAAAATTACAGTTTAGGAGAAAATTATTGCTATGCTTAGTCCAGAAATAGAACAAGAGCTTTTACAAATTACGCCCATAGAACAGCGCCAGATTGATAATCACGGTCAAAATATTGAAGATGTTACTTTAGAGTCAATTCCAGAAACTGGCCCAATTCAAATCATGCCCTACTGGAACTTTTTTGACTATGGACGAATAGCAGTCACTGAGTCCAATCGTTTTTCTTATATTCCTGCTCATAAACACAAATTTATTGAATTAAATTATTGTATTTCGGGTCAGAGCATGCAGTATATCGATGATAAAAAAATAATTCTTAATCCCGGACAGCTTCTAATTATGGATCGTAATGTCCAGCAAAGAATTAATTATGCCCGGAAAAAAGATATCTTAGTGAATATCTTGATTCGGGATAATTACGAAGTAAGTTTGTTGCTAGATCAAATTGACCTTGAATGTAACACGATGGTTAAGCTGCTTGCTAATAGCACGAAACACAACTTCAATCACAACAATTATTTAGTCTTTGATTTGAATAATAATCTTGTTGCAAAACAACTAATCGAAAATATTATTACCCTGGGCCTTAACCAACAAGGTAAAAATATTCAGCCAATTCAGGCGATGATGCGCGCGCTAATTCTTTGCGTTGAAGATAGTGACATAGTTAAGGAGGTAATTAATTTTATCGAAGTCAAACAGGATAAAAACTTGCAAATTATTGAATACCTAAATAACCATTATCAGACTGTCACGTTGAATAGCTTAGCAGATCATTTCGGCTATAATTCCAACTACCTCGGCAACAAAATTAAAGAATCGTCCGGTCATACCTTTAAAGAATTATTGCAAATGCGCCGCTTAAATATTGCTTGCAACTTAATCCAGATTACCAAAATGCCGCTTGATGAAATAACTGCATTTGTCGGTTATGATAATCCATCCTCATTATTTCGCCTTTTTAAAAGTTATCTTCATCTTTCTCCACAAGAATACCGGAAACGCATTTTATTACCCCGACAGTTGGATGAAAATGAGGGTATTTCGCTTAATCCTTACTTTGAAGAATAAAACCTGAATTTTAGCTACAAAAAAAGAGTCGACTTCAAATAAAGTTTTGAAACCGGCTCCTATATAAAGAACCTAAGGCTATAAGCGCAAATTGGCTATTAGACCAACCTGCTTTATTCTATGCCTTCTTTAAAATCATCATCGTCTGTCATAGAGAGCAAATCGCAATCATAATCCTTTATTTCAATTCTAATTTCAAGATTGTGCAATTTTTCCATTCTATTAATTTTAGAAAAACGAAAGTGAGCGTTCCAGCACACACACAATTTGATGATTGTCCAAAAATCCTCTATAGAATAAACGGTAATGATTATTAGATTAAGTATCGCCTCTGCTCGATAATTGATTTTAAAGCTGACATCTCTTTTTGACTTATCTGCTAAAAATACAATTAAATCTGTCTGTTTATTTTTTTCCATAAACCTCCGAATATAAAATTTGTTGTGAGTAGAGACCATTTTTCCATTAACTATTATGCATTTAACCCCATAAAAAACAACCCAATATGCCGTTTTTCATAATGAAAACTATGCAAAAATAGCTTTGAATAGTTTATTTTGCCTTTTGTAAGGCAGTCCAAAGCTGGTTTCCGCGTTGACCAATTATCTTTGTTGCTACCGCAACATATTCTTCAAAACTGGAACAACCAGATAAATTTTTAGCAACTAACTTTTGATTATAACTATCATCAATAAATGCTTGTAGGTAATTAGCACTAATAAAATTGCGAAAACTTCCAAATACTTCAAAATAGTCTTTTTGTTGAAAAATCGCTTTTTTTAATTGATCATCTGCTATCATGCTTTGATTATAAAAATCATCTAGAACCTTAATAAAACAATCGAAGTAGTCAAAATATGGCCCTACTGCCCTTTTTGGGTTAATACCATTGTGTTTAGGTAAAATACCAAAATTACCTAAATGATAATTATTACAGAGTTGCATATAGGGCTGGCCCTTTTTATCGACCATTTCAAACTCAAAAATTTGTTGCTCCCCATGTGGAGTAAATTTTTCAATAGTTTGCAAAATTTCCAGCTGCTTTTCTCTTTCTAAGTACCGATAATATTTCCCATAAAACTGTTTAATTGGAATGCGGTAGGTAATTAAGGTATCTCCAGCCATGGTTTGCTTATCAAACCACGGGAAAATTTGGCAATAAATTTCATTTGTCAGCTTAGTACGGTCAGCTTCTTCTCCCTGTGTTAAGAAATCAAAAAGAAGGGCCTCTTTTTTAGGTAACGCCAAAAATTCATTGAGCGAACATTGGGGAAATTGAAGATATTTTTTTAATTTCATTTTTGTTTTCCATTATCATTTAGCATATCAGTAGGATTTCGTAGGTCACAGAAAAAGCGTCGAAAATTTCGACGCTCTGTAGTGATCTCACTTATTAAAGTTTTAATGCGTAAATTAAGAATTACCGAATCTAAACAGCATCATTATCTTTTTTATGTGACACAACATATTTATCAATCAAGAAATAAAGTCCAACTAACATCCCGGCCTGAATAATGCCAACAATATAAAATATCAGACTGAGAGCTGGTACCTTAGTAAGATAGAGTACGATTAAGGGACCAGCAATAATCACTAAAGCAGCGGGCAATAAATATTTATTAACTAATTTCAAACAATCTTTTTCTTGACACTCAATTAAGGCTAACAACGAAAGCAAAATTAAAACAATCCATAACATTTTTCGGCCTTTCTGGCTTTTAACCGTAATATTTAATAAACTAAACAGCCATTTTAGAAATAAACTGGTTGTTATAAAACAAAGTGACCTTAAAAATCTTTACTAATAGCTTTTTGTAACTTATTTGTAACCGATTTCATTATAGCATATTTTCTATACGATTTTAATTGAAACAACAAAAATAATTAAACAAAACTTTTAACAGAAAAATGATACTTTGTACTATAAAACCCTTCCAAGCTTTTTAATGCCTGAAAGGGTTAAATTCAATTTTATTTTTAATTGTCGGAATTGTCTGTTGAATTTTCAGCGCGTCGCAATTCTTCTTCCTGAATTGCTTTTTGACGGAGATATTTCTTACTATTAAGAACTGTTGCTTCACCAGTTAAGTAATTAATATCAAGTAGCGGTGAATCATTATTTAAGATTACCTGAGTGACTTTTCCTTTCATGGTCAAGCCTTTTACTGGCATTTTTATTTTAGTTTGCCGATTGGCCGGAGTCACCCCAACAAAACTAAGTAAAACTTGCCGCGCTACTAATTCATTTTGATTATATAGCGGAATTACGGCATAGTCTAACTTGCTTTGCGGATGGTCATTAATCCATTGGCGTAAACGATTCTCGTAGTAGAGCATTGCCTTAGGATTATCATCATCCATTCCAGTTGTTGAACCCTGGTTGAGGTATGCCGTTTCAGTTATTAAGTTGCGCAATTCATTATTTAAACCAGAAAACTGGTAACCAACCAAGTGTCCCCGATTAAATGCCCAAGCAGTATATGGCTTACCATTTTTGGTCGTTTCTATTTTATAGTTATGCCAACCACTTGGATTAACTGTTAGTCGCGGGGCACGCGGCTCAGTTGGCAGTTGTGACTTTTTAACTTGAATGTGGCTGCCTTGTCCTCGACCTAAGCTGTCTAAGTCCATTAAGCTTAATTGCCGCTCTTCTTGGTAAGCCCAAGGTTTCATAAATTCGGCTTGCGCCGCACTCGGAGCAAGATGCAACTCACTTGTCTGCGTAAGCTGTTCCGTTTGAGCTGAAACTGCTGTTGTGGCACTGTTATTGGTAACTTCATAGCCCGTCAATAGGCCAGTTGCGATTAAGAATGTAACTATTACTTTTCTTAGTTTCATTGGGTATAAACCTCTTTTATTAATTCTTTCCAGTTGATTTACCTGGTTTTATGGCACATTATATAAATTTAAATGATGCTCAGATACTGTTGCAGTAGTGCTAATACTATATAATATATTATAATAATACATTATTGCTGTTACTGCTTATTGCACAAAAATATTTTTCTAATCAATTGCAATTTTCGCAATAAGCTTATTATGATTATTAATCAGCTAATATTACTGTTAAATTAGCACTTTTCAATACACAAGTTATACCTGAAAAAGTTATTAGCACATTGCAATCACGGCCTTCATAATATTCTTACTATAATAAATATAGCATAGCCAAGTGTATTAGCAATACTATATATTGTACTATAAGCATATTGTATTATTATACAAATCTAGACTATGATCATGTTTTTTAGGGCAAATTTTTAGATAAAAAAGTTTTAAAAATAACAATGACAAATAAAAAAGCCGAAGCAGCAACTTCGACTTTTTGTTTAGCACCATTTAGGTGGTTTTTATGTGAAATTAGTTAATCTAAAAATCCTTTTCTCGGGGATACATGGAAGTACTTTGCAATTTCGACTAATTGCTTATCGGTGATTTCATCTAATCTATTTCCTCCTTGTGCTTGAATAGCTGTAAAAATAGTAGCAGCTTTTTCAACCGTTTCGATTAAGCCAAAGCATTCATCTGGAGTATCACCCACGGCAAACATACCATGATGAGGCCACATAACGACTCTAAAGCCATCTGCAACTTTAGCAGCAGTATGCTCGCCAATAATTGTAGTCCCAGGTGTTTCATAGGGGATAATTCCTAGACCTTCGGGTAAAACAGGCATTGATTCAGCTTGCATTTTCCAGATAATCTTACTAAAGTATTTTTCATTAAGCGGTTGAGTAAACGACATGGCAATTAAGTTGGTAACATGACAGTGCATTACTACCCGTTGGTTTGAATCAAGCTTTAACCGAGCAATATGGTTCATCAAGTGGGTTGGAAATTCACTTGTAGGCATAGCACCATCAGTGTAGCCCCAAACAATTTCACCCTTTTTACCATCAGCACTAATTTTAACTAAGCCTAAGTCTTGCTCAGTATTTTTGAAAACATTTCTAAAATACCTGCCAGTACCCGTAACTAAAAAGTATTGTCCAGCCAATGCGCTGGCGTCAAAGCCAAGGTCAAATGTTCTTTTAACTGTTTTAATATCATCATAATCAGTGAGCTCTTCAGGTTTAATCCGAATGCTCATATTGCCACCATTACGCTCATCCCAGCCATTATCATAACTCTGACGAGTAATGTTGCACATATCTCTAACAAAAGTTGAATCAATAAATTTAGCCATTATTTAATCTCCAGGGGAATAACTTCTTAATTAATTTCTCTTAAACTGAACGTTCTTTTCGTAATCCTTCAGTTCTTTATACCAATCCATGCCAACAGGAACATTATTTCTTAAGCAGAATTCATCCCAGACTGCACCAAATGGGAATGATTTCAATTCTTCAGTTTCAGCAAAACGAAGAGTAAAGTCATATTGGTTTTCTACCTCTTTCAATTTATCAATTGGTGCTAACAAACCAAGAAGCAGGGCTTTTTGCGTTGCACGAGTACCAATTACCCAAGCAGCTACACGATTAATTGATGCATCAAAGAAATCAAGGCCAATGACAGTCTTTGACAATAAATTATCTCTTATCAAAGCTGACATCATTCTAATCGTTCTGTCTTCCAATGTTGGAACATGGTCACTATCCCAGTGAACTGGACGTGTAATGTGTAAGAACATGCCTTTGCCAAATGCCAAGAATGCTGATAGGTAATCTGATGGATCTTCAGCTTCGTGGAAGTGTCCAATGTCCATGCACCAGAACTTATTTCTAGTCAAAGCGTAGTTGTCATAGAAGAAGTGTGAACCAACAGTATAGCTTTCAACACCCGTACCAAACAGCTTACCTTCATATGATTCTATTGTGTTCTTTTCATCATATTTTTCTTTGTTGATTTCATCCAAAGATTCAATTAGACGTTCACGAGGATCCAATCTGCTGATTGGCTCATCCTTCATTCCATCCATAATCCAGAAATTATCAACAGATTGAGCACCTTGCTCTTCACCAAAATAATTAGAAATAGCACGAGCATTTTTACCAACCTGAATCCAGTAATCACGAACGCCTTTTTCTGGACTAGCCAAAGTCATATTTTCTTTAACTTTAGGACTTGAGAAAAATGTTGGGTTAAAGTCTAAGTAAATGCCATTTTCCTTTGCCCAGTCAACCCAGAACTTAAAGTCTTTAGGACCAACTTCGGAAACATCTTTCTTCTTACCACTTGTAACGGCGTAAATCTGGTGCAATTGCAATCTTTGCTTGGCAGGAATCAATTTAAATGCTTCCTCCAAGTCCATCGTCAATTCTTCTGGTGTCTTAGCAATACCTGGGTAATTGCCCGAAACCCCGATACCACCCGACAGTGCTTCATCTGGAGTTAAGAAACCATGAATATCATCGCCTTGCCAGCAAGGAAGAGAAACTCTGATGTTCTGCAGCTTCTTTAAAACTTTTTCTGTATCAACGCCAACTTCAGCATAACGTTCCTTAGCAACTTTATACGCTGATTCTACTTCTTTATCGCTAACCATAATTTTCTCCTTTAATTAATCCATATGGAAAACTTCATCTAAATCTATCGTAACGGGGCTTTCATCCGGATTGACATCCATTAATTTTGCCATGTAATGCCACCATTCTTTACATCCCGGAGTCTGTGCAATTTCCCGGTACTTGGCAATATCATCTATCTCTAAATAAGCAAATAATGTTCCAGTTCTTTTATCCAAGTAAATTGAGTAATTATGAGCACCTGCTTCCTTCAAGGCCTTCTTCATTTGGGGGAACTTAGTTGGAAGACTTCGGTGCCGCTTTTCATATTCAGAAAAATAATTCGGATTAACATGCATTATTTGTCCTAATCTCACTGTCATATCACCTCACCTCTTTTAGCTGTATGTAAAAAGTTCACATAATCGGCAAGTATGCCCTCGTATTTCCCCTTTTCGGGTTCATACTTTTTAATGGCAAACGAAGCGCTAATAATTCTGCGGGCCAAATAAACATTCAAAATATCACTTCTAGTAATCATTTGAACAACTAAATTGCCAATTGCCGTGGCTTCACTTGGACCAGCATAAACGGCAATACCAGCAACTGTACTCGTTAGCTGATTAAGCAAACTAACATTTGAACCACCACCAACAATATTTAGCGTATCAATCTGATAACCAAGTATCTGATTTAGTTTTTCAATTTCATGAGCATAAAACAAAGCTAGATTAGAATAGATTGCCATGACAATTGCGCCAGGGGTATTAGGAATTTTTTGACCAGTTTCACGACAATATGCTTGAATCTCCGCAATCATATTCTTAGGATTGACAAACCGCTCATCATTAATATTGATAAATTGTTCAAATGGCTTAACTTTGCTGGCCATCTCTGCGAGTTCACTAAAAGAATATTGGTCATCCAATTCGCGCTTAACGCACTGAACCATCCACAATCCCATAATATTTTTCAGGAACCGGTAAGTACCATATGCACCCCACTCATTGGTGTAATTTTCTTTAAATGCCTCTGGACCATTTTCAGGGACATTAAGTTCTGCCCCTAATAATGACCAAGTACCCGAAGAAAGGTAAGCCCAATGATGTCCCATTCCGGGGGCACCAACTACAGCCGAAGCCGTATCATGAGTCGCTACCGTAATCACATCAGTATCCGGTAAATCATAATCGGAAAATTTACTTCGATCTAGCTTACCTAACGGTGTACCGGCATCAACTAATTTCGGAAATTGTTCCTGTTTAACATTTACTTCTTTGAGTAAATTTTGATCGAACAACCCTTCTCTTAAGCTCAACATTTGAGTAGTTGATGCATTGGTTACTTCTAGGACAGCCTTATTTGTTAACACAAAACCAATATAATCAGGAATCATCATGATTTTATCGGTCTTAGAAAGTAACTCCCTGTTTTCTTCGAATAACTGATAGAGTGTATTGAAGTTTAAAAATTGGATGCCCGTTTTTTGATAAATCCGTTCTTTTGAAACTTTAGCGGTTAAGTCCTTAATTGCATTCGTGGTGCGCGCATCACGATAACTAATAGGATCTTCCAGCTTACGTCCGTCTTTTCCGACAAGAACATAATCAACCGCCCAGGTATCTATTCCAAGAGAAATTTCGTTATAGCCTGCTTTCTTTATTTTTTGTAGTCCTAACAAAATCTCTTTAATAATATGATCAATATCCCACCGATCATGGCCATTTTTTAGGGTAAAACCATTCTTAAACCGATGCATTTCTTTAAGTGACATTTTGCCATCAGTTAGTTGACTCAACATCAGTCGACCGCTTGAAGCTCCGATGTCAACTGCTACATAAGTCTTTGCCAATTACTATCACCACGCTTTCAAACCTTACAAATATATTTATACGCGTCTTTGACAGCGCTTACAATGACATATCAGAATGCAATCTGTATCATATTGATTGGTAATTTCGCACGATTTTTTTGCTTAATCTAAAACCCCAAATAACCAAATTCACTATTCAAGAAAAAGTGGATAGTTAACGAAAGATGAAGTTAGAAATGAATAATGAATTACATGTTTTCTGAGGTAACAGAAAAAATTAGCTGGCTCTCTACTCTAATTAAAAATCAGGACAACGTCTATTGTATTAGCTTTTCTTTGGTAAAAAACGATCATATTTTTGGAGCATTTAGTATTAGTGCCCCGGTTTATCGCGTCGACAATGATAAGATTAAGACTTGGATAAAAGAAGGCCGTGAGGCTCAGCAAAAAATCTTGCAATTATTTTAGTTAAGCTATTTTGTAAAAAAATGGCTTTTTTTACTGTTACCCTTACTATTGCGGGAAATATCTAATAGACTTTAAGTAACCGAAAATGCAGTAAAACCCTATTATTAGCGCCATTTTAATGTGCATTAAATTAGTTTGATTTTTCTTGACCTTGACGTAACGTCAAAGATTATACTTTGTTTGCAAGTGAGGGATTTAATCATGTCATATTCAATAAACGACTTAGCCAAGTTAGCAGGTATTTCTACCAGAACATTACGTTACTATGATAAGTGTGGTCTTTTAAAAGCGCGAAGAGATCCAGAAAACAATTATCGTTATTATGAAGAAACCGAAGTTGATCAACTACAAAAGATAATGTTCTTAAAATTGTTTGATTTACCGTTAGCACAAATTAAACAAGTAATGGTAAGCTCACAAAAACAGCAAATCGTGACTCTGCAAAGTCAGCGGCAAAAGCTTGTTAATGAACAAAAGCGGTTGAGCGATCTGATTATTTCCTTAGACAAAACACTTGCAGTAATGAAAGGAAAAACTCAAATGAACGATGTAGAAAAATTCACAGCGCTTAAGGCTCAAGCAATTGTTGACAATGAAAAGAAGTACGGCAAAGAAATTCGCTCTAATTATGGTGATGAAACAATCGATGCTAGTAAAGAAAAATTCTGTTCATTTTCAGAAAAAGATTTCAATCATGTAGAAGATATCAAGAAGCAAATACTAATAGAGTTAAGGCCTTTAGTTGGGAACCTGGATGTTACGAAAGCAGCTGCTCAACATCTTTTTAATCTTCATCAAAAATATTTGTTAGCCATGTGGCCAACGGGACAATACTCATCAAAAGCCCATAAGGGGCTGGCAAATATGTATGTAGGGGATGCGCGATTCAGGCGATATTACGAAGAAGGCACTGGTAAAAAAGACGCCGCCAAAACTTTAAAAGCAATCATTGACTATTACGCTTAACTTTTTATCCCTTAGTCAATATTATTGGTAAATAAGTTAAAAAATCTAAACTATTAAGAAGTTATCTGACACATAGCGATTAAAGCTGTGTGTTTTTTGTACTAAGTTTTCTCTTAAAACAAAAAAGCCCATAATTAGAAATTCTAATTATGGGCTTTATTATCTACAAATTATTTAATACAAATACCACAAACCAGCAATTGATCCGATATCAAAATCCGACTGTTTTAGTCCAGTTATTTCACAAAACTTATCCGCTAATTCGGGCTGGGCCTTTGGTGACCAGACACGCAAATTGGTGCAATCTCCAGGTACGATCCAATATCCCAACTTTTTTAATTCAGGATATTTACTTACATCCAGTGTTAAACCGTTTTTCAACGAAATCAAGTATGTTGAATTAGCAAAATGCCCCCTCTTATTAAACAGTGCAGGTAATTTTTGCTCTACTGTAACTGGTTTGATTTGCCATTTCATCATTCAAGCCCCCTATCTAGCTTGTTAACTCTAACGAAATAACTTTTATGTAGTTACAGTAACACTTTCCCTGATTTGTGTAAACACTTACATTATATTCTAAACTTCTTTGTCGCTCTTTAATTTTGCTAATAAAGTATAGTTAAGTGCACATTCCTTCACACGTTAATTCCTACCCCCAGTTATAATAATGTACTTTTTTGGTAGACAGTCATTCAACAGTACTATACATTGTGGAAGCTCGGCCTGCAATAATGGCAATAAGTCGGTGGTTTGATTGGGGCACCCATTAGGGATGTACGTTACTGAATACCTATTTTCATTAATTTGTTCAATTTCAAAAATTGGCCCCTTTTGCACTTTATTATAGCCAAAGATTGTTCGATATGGTGGATTTACTTCCTTGATTAGTCTAGCAGAACTGACTACATTTTGAATTGCAGTAACCAGCCAGCCAAAGTTCTTCAATCGATTGAATTCGTATATTAATAATATGAATATGGGAATCATAGCAATCAATAATGCAACCACGAAGTTGCTATCACCATTCATACTTGATATTAGCCAAAAAACCATCACACAAAATATCCACGGAAATGCTACGATTCCAAAACTCATTGGACTAATACCCCATGGATATTGCGTATCATATTCTAATTTATTATTGATCATTATTAACTAGCCTCCTTGACATCTATTAATGCCTTGTAGAAAGCAGTTGCGGTGATGTTTTCAATTTCATGTTCTGTGAAAAGTGGTTCAGTATCCTTTACTTTTACATTAATAATCGAACCAAACGGCAGCGCCGCTTTTTTACTGATTACCTTAACTGCATAAATGGTTGCCTTATTAATCTTGTTACTATCGTTATAGTCAGGAGTTTCCTGGTATTCAAGGTTATCAAATACGAAGTAATTACCCATTACCCTCTCTAATTCCATTTCCATGTAGGATTGAATTAGGGAGTTTTTGTTTAAATGACTGTCAGAAAGAGTAGAAACATTTTTGTCATGTATTTTGCTTGTACTCTCTTTCTGGTTATCAATTATTAGCTTATTATTTGAAGTATTTTTTATTTCTGCCAAAATTTGTCCTCCTAAATATTATTGGTTACAAATCGGTCATGACCTTGCTTTTTATTTAATCAATAATGAAACAAATAAAAAATACCTTTTTCTATCCCTATATAGAAGTAATAAAAATCGGTATTGACATTTTTTTATTTTTATAAATTAAAAGCATGATTAAAGCTATTAAATGGGATTTTTCATAATATAGAGCCACAGCCCCAAAAAATCAAAAAGGATATATCGTTATTATAGGTACCAATTAAATTAAAGGAGGACATATCAATGCGCATTGTAACCATACATGGAGCACACCAATCAAAATGGTTTGATTCAATATCTAAGCCATCTAAACATCACGTATAGAGAATTTGCTGAAATAATCAATTCACTGAAAGAGGAGGAAAGATACCGAAATATTGATAAAAATGAAGAAGATGAATTAAGAATCATGCATTTGGCAAAGGGTTATAGGCCAACAGGAATTGAATTATTAATAATTTCTAAGATACAGTATGGAAGCTCAGCAGCTTGGAAAAAATTGCTTTTTCCTAATAATCAAAGTGTTTTAGACACTTTGTTGTTTACCATCCCAAAAATCATTAGTAGATACGATTCAAAGCAAAATTTTTTGAAGTTCACTCATGTTAACAACCACTGTATAAAAACTAAGTATGACTTGTATCAAGGACTATACAATAAGAAAACTTCACTGAAGACACTAACTCTAATTCTAATTAGTCAACTTATTTTAGATATCAATGCAAAATACAGAAGTTGTAAAAACAATAACTTGATTAGTCTCTATGATCACTATCATAATCAGCTTTTGGTTCATGCTCAGGAATTAATTATGCTGACTATGAATAATGAAAAAACATTAAATAAATTAAAAATTGAGCTATATCAGAACCTATCAAATCCAAATAAAATTATTTTTAAAGACCTCAATTCAATAATGATTCGCAATTTTATGAATTTGATTTAATTAATAGCAAAAAAGCCGGAGACTTCCGGCCTTTTTCATATAATTAATGATTATTCTTTCTGAAATGCTATCTCTACTTCCCATGTTGTTAATAAATACAATTATTCTATATTTCTTATTATCAATTAAAATGTATTTATTACCTCGGGCTTAACTTACACGACAAAACCCATTTTTCTTCATAAGGCTGCACATTCCGAAACAGCTGTTAATTTGCCCCTTCACATTTAGACTTTACTCTTCGCTCATACCTTCTCATTCTTAATGTTTATTTTTCTGTGGCATTTACATTAGTCAGATAAGTTGAATTTACCAAATAGTTTCATACCTAAAATAAATATAAAAATTACTTACTATAGTACGGTATATGAATTTATTCCCATTCATATATCATGTGATCTAGAAAATCAGCTATCCATATTTCTATTTCTCACGTAATACTTTCTACAAATTTTTTATATTCTCTCCAATCCTGAAATGCTGTAACAAATACTAAACCTGAATTTACTTTATATGCTTTTGCTTTTCTAATTTTTCAACTCTATCTACTGACATAGGTCCAGTTGATGCAACACACTCAATTAAAAATATCCAATTTTTCTCTTCTTGGTACAAGATAATATCTGGTATTGATTCATACATATTCATAGGAAAGCCCAAGATATGTGTTAAAGCCCTATCAAATTTTAAGTCTTTCTATTCTCTGTCACCTATACAAAGTAATTTAGAGCTACCTGCAAATTTCTGCAAACTTCTCTATGCAATATATTATGCGGACCAGACGTTAGTTTAAATTCATATCCGTTAAATTGGTATTATAGCTCTATTTCTCTATCTTTCATTGGAACAATTCTAGATTCATGATCTTTTTTGAAGTTACATAAAGCGTTCTTATATTATTTTTTATTGCTGAAAATGTAGCAATTTATAGAGTTGAGTTAACTTCATTTATCTTGGAAATTTGGAATCATTTATATATACTCCAAGATTAAATTCTTGGCATGCTGCAGTTATCTCATTGATAGACACTTCATCTTCATATTTAAATTCTAGTTTAACTTTTTTCTGAATTGAATTCAGCTGACTAGATTTTGGCTTTACTTCTTTTCTAATTACGGATATATCCTTTTTCAACTCTTTATCAATAATATTTTTTTGTTCGATATCCTTAAAAACTACAATACTTTCTAGAAGCTTATCTTTTTGGAAACTGTCTGGTGAAGGAGAAAAAACATTCTTCTGGTTTAACAAAAATTTTTCTACATAGAAATCAATTGAATCAGCCAGAATAAATCTATAAACCAACATAGAAGTATAGCTTGATTCTAAGCAAGATTCTTGTGGATAAACAGTGAGAAATCTATATTGATCTAAATACACTACTGTGAAACTTTTTATCAAACGGTCTTTATACATCAAATTTAGTGTTTCCCAGTTTACACGGGCTCTGTTTTGTGATAAGGAATATGACTGTATTTTATGACGCGAGTCCTTATCAATATCATCCACCAAATAAATGCAATAATCAGGATCAAATTCATATAAAAACCTTTTTTCTCCATCCTCAGAGTATTCCCAATTAGTTATATCCGAAAGTTTATATTTATATTGCTCTTTAGGTGGTAAATCTAATCTAAACCTTTTTTTCCATAATTTTCCTACCTGATAGTCTTTGGCAGTTTGATTTATTGCCGTATTAGTATCATTTAATCTACAGAAAATCTGTCCGGGTTGAATTATATTTGTACACTTTTTAGGACGATATTGTTTTGTTAAATATACTGGTACTTGATTAAAATCCTTTATAATAATCACATCTATAGTATGCTGTTCTATCGGTAAGGATTCCACCCTTACAACAGGAGTTTCGTGATTAGCAATAGGTAAATGCCCTAAATAATCTGTTAATTTTTGCGTATTATATCTATTTTTATCGTTTTCAATGCCCACTATAGTATGGTCACGATCATTTTTAACGCCCATTATTAAATAGCAATCATGATGGTGAGCCGTATTAACGAAGCTAAATATGTCTTTTATCATTTCATCTTTTTTATTTTGAACGTACCATTCTTCTTTAAAATCGTGATACTCATCTTCATCTTCACAAATAAGATTAGTTATTATATCTCCCAGCATAAGCCTTTTCTCCTCATACAATTTCAATTAAATTTTATCTTTTTTCAGATTCTATGTAAAATACAGGTTTAACCCGCAGACTAAAAAAGCAGACCATAGCATCCTGCTAATCATACTATTTTGAATACTCTCACTTACTTAAACACACTACAAACATATTCACCCTTCGCGCGTCTATTGGTGTGCCTATTTACTTAAAATCAAACTTATTTCATGATTTTTCAAAACAAACAAAAACCTTTCAAATGCTGTCCTAATAGGATTCATTTGAAAGGATTTGAAATATTAAACGATAAATTTATGCTGATTGCCAGAATCGAACTGGCGACCTTTTCTTTACGAGGGAAACGCTCTACCAACTGAGCTAAATCAGCAATTTTGGCAACATTCAAATTATACCAAAACTAAAAAAAACGTGCAATTAAATGTCAGACTTTCTTTAATATTGCCAGAGAAAAAACCTATTGCTGCATACAAGCAATAGGTTTAATTGCCTACTTCCAATCTAGGCATAAGCCCTGTTGATGAAGCAGTTCCGGCAGTTGGTCCCGGTCAGTCGTTTTATTATCTAATTTTGCACCGGTGATTTGCTTGGTAAACGAATCAATTCGCTTATTGGAATCACGCAAATCATAATAAGTGGTGACAACTTGATCATAGTCGCGCAATTTGTCCACTTTAAAGTCCCGGGGATATTCGTTCTCAAAAGTAGTAAATTCTAGAGGCAAACGCGGTTTTAACTGCGGTTCTTGATCTGGGATACCGACCTGCATCCCTAAGACTGGAAAAGTTAACGGTGGCAAGTCAAGTTCAGCAAGCATTTCAAGAGGATGATCATTAATTGTCCCCAGCGGAACATAACCCAATTCCATGCTTTCAACCGCATTAGCAACATTTTGCCAAGCCAGCAGCGTATCTTCCATTGCCTGGAAAAATATATCCGTCGTATGAACGCGGCCATCGTCCTTATTAAGCTGTTGACGAATTTGCTGGTTTCGGTAAAGGTCAACAATAAAAATAAACAAATCACCTTCAGCACCAACATATTTTTGACCACAAAGTTCCCTAATCTTTTCCCGCTTAGCTTGATCAGTAATATGCAGTAAACTAGCGTTTTGCATAAACATACTAGTTGCTGTGTGTTGAAAAACTGTGTATAAAGTTGTTAATTGCTCAGAATCTAAACTTTTATCCTTAAATTTTCGGATCGAGCGATGATTAATTTGCTTATTAATTGTTGAATTATGAATCATTTGCCTACTTCTTTCTATTCATCTTACTAAAAGTAAGTCTATTGCAAATTTTTTTTGCTGTCAATTAACTCATTTAGAAAAAACTGAAATTCGCTCCTATTCTATGCTAAAATCAAGTTAACTACATATATTCAATGGAGGTAATTATGCGCATATTAGTTATTGGTGGTGCTGGCTATATTGGCTCTGTGGCAGTCAGTGAATTGGTTAAACAAGGCTATGAAGTAGTCGTTCTTGATGCTTTATATACCGGACACAGAAAAGCAGTTGACCCTCAAGCCAAATTTTATCAAGGCGATATTGAAGATAAGTTCTTAGTTAGCCAAATTTTACGTAATGAAAAAATTGACGCAGTAATGCACTTTGCCGCTTACTCTTTAGTCCCTGAATCAGTGAAAAAGCCCCTCAAGTACTATGATAATAATGTTGCGGGAATGATTGCCCTGCTTGAGGCAATGACTGATGCCGATGTTAAGTATCTGATTTTCTCTTCAAGTGCAGCCACTTATGGTATTCCGGAAAAGTTGCCGATTACTGAAGAATCACCCCTAAACCCAATCAATCCATATGGCGACACTAAAGTAATGATGGAAAAAATCATTCATTGGGCTGATCAGGCTGATGGCATCAAATCAATTGCTTTACGTTACTTTAATGTTGCTGGTGCTGGTAATAAAGGCGAAATTGGCGAGGATCATCACCCTGAAACCCATCTGGTACCTAATATTCTGCGCAGCGCCATTTCCGGTGACGGGAAGTTTACTATCTTTGGCAATGACTATGATACTAAAGATGGCACTAATATCCGTGATTACGTTGAGGTTAATGACCTGATCGATGCGCATATCTTGGCCTTAAAGTACTTAATTAAAAACAAGCAATCTGATGTATTTAATATCGGAACTGCTCACGGGTACTCCAATTTAGAGATTTTACAAGCAGCACGCCAAGTTACTGGTATCGACATCCCTTACACAATGGGACCAAGGCGTTCTGGCGATCCTGATAGCCTAGTCGCTGACTCGACTAAGGCAAGAACCATTTTAAACTGGCAACCTAAGCATGAAACAGCTGAAGATACGATTGCAAGCGCATGGCAATGGCACCAAAAGCATCCAAACGGTTATGAAGATAAATAAAAAAATTCACTGATCAACTAAACTTAGTTTGGTCGTGAATTTTTTATTTACCATCTTATTGTTTAATCATGGTGTATAAATCCATATCGCAAAACTTACCGTGATACTTAACTTCATCCTTTAAAAGCGCAACATGCGTAAAATTTAGTCTTTCAGCAATTGCTCTACTGGCAAGGTTGTTGTGGTCCGCTAGAAGCTTGACTTGATGTAATCCGAGTTCGTTAAAAGAAAAAGCAACTAGTCGCCTGACTGCTTCAGTCATGATACCCTTTTTTTGATAAGCTTGAGACAACCAGTAACCAATTTCGGCACTTTCATTCTTCCACTTAATAGTATGTAAATCGACCATCCCGGCTGGCTGTTCATTGACCAAGATGACTAGCGGTAACTTACGGTATTGCGCGAAATCATTTCGCATAGCCCTGATAAAATCGACCTCATCTTCAACCGCTGACATTTTTCCCGCCCAAGGTAAAAAATGAGCTAGCTCAGCGCGATCATGAGCAATTATGTCATAGAGCTTGTCCGCATACTTTACTTCGGGTAATGCCAATTTAACTTCGTAACTATTAATCTCAAATTCACAGCAAGTAAACATCCAGCATTCCTCCTTAATTATAATTTAATATAGTTTATCATACTACAATAACAAGGCATTCGGCCATTTTTACTAGCAATAAACAAATTAAATTTTAGAATTTTTTCAGCTTTTAGCAGTCAAACTTCTCATACTAATGCTATAATCGAATATTGTAATATAAAAAAAGAAATAGAATTTGGAGTGATTTGATGAACGATGAAGATGAAAAAAAAGGCTCGGGTTATGAACGAACTCTAACCAATGCCCATATTCAGCTGATTGCGCTGGGTGGAACCATTGGGACCGGGCTTTTCCTAGGAGTTGGTAACAGTATCCGCCGAGCTGGTCCAAGCGTTATTTTGATTTACATTATTGTTGGTATTTTCTTATTTTTATTAATGCGTGCTTTGGGTGAATTAATCGTTTCAGACTTATCCAAACATACTTATATTGACTTTATTAAAAAATATCTTGGCAAAAATATCGGCTTCATCTCAGGCTATCTTTATTGGATTAGCTGGGTCACTTTAGGAATGGCCGAGATGACGGCACTTGGAATTTATTTTCAATACTGGTTTCCCCATCTGCCTACATGGGTGCCAGGACTTGTTACGATCGCGGTTTTGCTTTGCATCAATTTGCTGTCAGCGCGCCTTTTCGGCAACCTCGAGTTTAGTTTTGCCATTATTAAAATCGTAACTGTGATTGCTTTCGTCATTTTAGTCGGTTATTTATTGTTAACTGGGGGCAAAACCAGTTTTGGCCCTGTCACCCTAGCTAATTTAACGACCAATGGCGGCTTTTTTGCCCAGGGAAGCAACGGCTTTTTCGCTGGTTTTCAGATGGTTATCTTCAGCTTTGTCGGTGTTGAACTTGTTGGCTTAACTGCAGCCGAGGCACAGAACCCTAAGGTAACGATTAAAAAGGCAATCAATGAGGTACCAATGCGAATTATTTTATTCTATGTTTTGGCCATTATTGCTATTTTAATCGTTATCCCATGGAATAAAGTATCAACCAATTCAAGTCCTTTTGTGCAAACACTTGCAGCTACGGGTATTCGCAACGCTGGTTCAATTATTAACTTCGTTGTTATTTCCGCAGCCGTCTCTTCAACTAATAGTATTTTGTATAGCGCAGGACGTTTACTGTTTTCCGTCACTTTTAATGGCAAGGGAAAATGGAATCAGACATTTGGCCATTTAAGACGGCAACTACCTCAAAATGCGCTGCTTTTATCAGCAGGATTAATGGAACTTGCCCCCTTTGTTATTATTCTTATCGGTAAAGAGGCCTTTAATTTTATTTCATCAACCTCTACAAGTATGTTTCTTATTATTTGGTGCTTGATGCTTTTAACCCATATCTCTTACCGCAAAAAGACTAATTCTGCTGAATTAACAGATTTTAAAATGCCGGGCTTTCCATTCTGGGATTATGCAACCTTAGCATTTTTCATTATCATGATTATTCTGTTATTAATTCTCCCAAGCAACCGTATCTCAATGATTGCCGCCCTATTAACATTCATTATTTTGTTTAGTCTTGCCAAATTCTGGCGCAAAGAAGCAGCCTAACTGGGCAAAATAACCTTAGGGGAAACTTGAATTACCATTATTTTTATAATAAAATTTAGGTTAATTAAAATATTTAATCACCACCGGGCGATAGCACTTAGTGAACTCTTTAGGTCTTAGTAGAGTTTGCTAGGTGCTCTTTTTTTAGGAGGAACTATTATGGAAACATTTGTCGTTGATCAAAAGTTTTGGGAAATCTTTCCTGAAGCTAAAATTTTCACGCTAGTTGTCAATGGTATTGATAATCACATCCCTAGCGATGTCTCTAGCTACCAACAAATATTGAATCAAGCCGAAGAAAAAGCACAAGTATATTTAACTGAACCTGACTTTAAAGATAATCCTGTAATTGCCCAATGGCGGGAAGCTTTTAGTCAATTTAAAAAGAAAAAGGGCGCTCGTGCATCTATTGAAGCATTACTCAAACGCGTAGCCCAGGGCAGAACATTTACCCCAATTAATCCACTGGTTGATCTCTACAACAGCGTTTCACTGGAATATGGCGTTCCTTGCGGTGGCGAAGATCTTGCTAAAATTGCTGGAACCATGCATTTAGGCCTTGCCAGCGGTAATGAAGAATTTTATCCTATCGGTGCTACTAAAAATGAACCGCCTAGGACTGATGAAATCATTTATTATGATCAAACTGGTGCGGTGTGTCGTTCACTTAATTGGCGTGATGGTGAAAGAACCATGTTGACTGAAGACACAACTAACGCAATCTTAATCATGGAAGCAGTAAATGAGGAGCAAAAGGATAGAACTAATACTGCCATTAATGCACTTCAAGACATAATTGCCACTAAGTTAGGTGTTAAAGGTACTATTCAAGAATTTACAAAATAGTAAAAAAAGAAGCTTTAAATAATTTCATACTTAAAACTTCTTTTTGTTTATTTACTTAAAAATCTTCTTTTGAGATTTTGCCACAGACTCAGCGCTTGTCGCATATGGTCAGCAGGGACATATTTGCGAATTGCTCGCAGCGTTTTTTTATTGTTCTTAGTTGTAAAAATAAATGTTCCGCTAGTCCGCGTTCTGATTTCAAAACGTGGTATATAGCGTCCTTTAAAATGAACATCAGCTACAACATAAGTCACTTCATTCCACGGTATCTGAACGTAATCAGATAAATTACGTTCATTGTAAAACTCAAACGCCTTATCGCCCACCATCGTTTTACCATATACAGCAACTGCACGAAACCAAGTGGCTTCAGCTGTTAAATCGACTTTAGTATTTTGTGATTCAACCATTTTATCCTAAATAACATGTAAAACGTGTAATAATACACCAACAATAAAGATAGCAATAATAATTACAATTGGTGAAACTTTCTTCTTCAAAAGCCACATGCAAAGGAATGTTAGCAGTAAACCAGCTAAACCTGGAATTAACATATCCAAGTTATTTTGCAAGGTAGTTACCTTAAACTTAGTCAAGGATAAACCATTTGCTTGTCCTAGCAGAGCTTGTTGAATTCCCTTGGCACCAGCAGGAAGCGAGTTCCAATCAATATAACCACCCTTTTGGACCGGTGTTCTCGAAACAATCGGCGTAAACTTGATGTTTACCCAACGCTCAATTAATGATCCTAAAACAAACATCCCCATCATGGACGCACCACGGGTTACCTTTTGTAAAAGACCACCAGACATATCATTAGTAATTGCTGAACCGGCTTTATAACCAAATTCTTGGGTGTACCACATAAAGGCAATTCTAATTACATTCCATAAAACAAAGAATAGAATTGGCCCTAAGAGGTTACCTTGGATAGCCATTGATGCACCGAGGGCACCTAAAATTGGCCGCACAGTATACCAGAAAACAGGGTCACCAACACCAGCTAGTGGTCCCATCATTCCGACCTTAACACCTTGAATAGCTTCATCTTCAACTTTAGCACCATTTGCCTTGTCCTCTTCCAAAGCCAAAGTAACACCTAAAATAGGTGAAACAAGGTATGGGTGGACGTTGAAGAATACTAAGTGACGCTGAAGCGCAGCAGCCATATCATCTTTATTTGGATATAATTTTCTTAGTGCCGGAATAAGTGAGTATGCGAACCCACCGTTTTGCATTCTTTCGTAGTTCCATGAAGCCTGCAAGAATTGTGAGTGCCACATAACATTGAAGCGGTCGGCTTTAGTTAATTTGATTTTTTGATCAGCCATAATAAAATCCTCCTCTTAAATATCACTTTAATAGTCATCAATGATATCGCCGAGCGGATCGCCGGTACCTTCATCATCTGAACTAGATTTGCCATTGCC
Source organism: Lactobacillus sp. B4026 (assembly GCF_026535825.1). Taxonomy (NCBI): domain Bacteria; kingdom Bacillati; phylum Bacillota; class Bacilli; order Lactobacillales; family Lactobacillaceae; genus Lactobacillus; species Lactobacillus sp. B4026. Next base: position 2,011 of record NZ_JAFNPD010000007.1, on the reverse strand, counting down.
ACCCTTTGATTCAAGAGCAAGGTACATCAGAGCCATAGCAAGACCGATTGCACCTAAGGCAATTAAAGTTAAGTCCTTGATTGCTGCCAAGGCAAAACCAATTGCGAAGAATGGCCATACTTCACGACTAGCCATCATGTTAATAACCATTGCATAACCAACGGCTACGACCATGGCACCACCAAGTGACATTCCTTCACTCAGCCATGCTGGCATTAGTCCTAGCCAATACTTAACCGTTGAAGCTGGGATTGCTAATAAGAGTGCTGCCGGAATAGCAATTCGCAGCCCCTGTAAGCAGACATCGATCCATTGCCACATATTAATCTTGCGCCAGTTGCCCTTTTTAGCTTCGGCATCCATGATGTGCACAATAGCAGTTGAAATGGTCCGAACGATCATGGTTAAAAATAGTCCGGCAACAGCTAATGGCATCGCAATACCTGTAGCCATACCGATTCCTTTAGTTCCTTGTCCACTCTCAACCAGGATAATTGCTGAAGCAACTGATGCTAAAGCAGCATCTGGAGCTACGGCAGCACCGATATTAGCCCAACCTAAGGCAATCATTTGTAATTGACCACCTAAAATAACACCCAAGTCCAAGTGACCAGTAACTAAACCAATCAACGTACATGCAACAAGGGGTTGGTGGAATTCCCATTGATCTAAGATACCTTCCATACCTGCAAGAAAGGCAACTAGAACAACTAAAATCATTTGAATAGCATTCATTTTTTGCTCCTACTTCCTTATTTCTTTTGCTCGTCAAGCAAACTCTGGGCCTTATTTAAAATAGCGTCCATATTGCCCTCTTTGTCAGTTGGCACTTTCCGTACGTCAAACTTAACTCCTAATTTAGCAAGTTCGTGGAAAGTGTCTACATCTTCTTGGTTCATTGATAAAACATTGTTAGCATTAACATCACCAACTGAATAAGACATAGAACCGACATTAACCGTTTTAATATCAACCCCTGCTTTAATAACAGTTAAAACATCTTCAGGGTTTTCAAATAAAAGCAGCGCATGAGTATTGCCAAAGCGTGGGTCTTTAGCAATCTCAATCATCTTTTTAATTGGTACAGTGTGAGCCTTAACACCAGCAGGTGCGGCTTCACGAATCATGCTCTTACGCATCTCGTCTTTAGCAACACTGTCAGACACAACTATTACCCGATCAGGGTGCATCGTTGGAATCCAACCAGTCGCAACCTGACCATGTAATAGACGTGAATCAATTCGAGCTAAAACAAACTTAATGTGTCCGTCACCAACAACTGTTCCTTCCGGAATAGTCTTCTTTTTGCCAGTTTCCTGAGTTTCAGAAACTACCTTACTCTCTGACTTCGGCATTAATTCAGCTGGCTTTGTTTTAATACCATCTTTTGCTGGTTCAACAATTGCAGTCGCAATTTCATGAGCTGTAGCATCAGGATTAGTCATTCTTTGCGTTAAAGCTTCAACAACCATCGGTAAATTCATACCAGCTACAACAGCCCAGTTGGGATGATTTTCAAGCAAGCCATTTGCCTGATTAAACGGTGTACCGCCCCATAGATCAACTAGTAGCAATACTTCAGCTTGATCATCAAATGAAGCAATCGCCTTGTCCATTTTGCCCTTAATATCATCCGGCCCCTCATCGGGTGTCAAAATTACATGAGCAAAATTGCTTTGTTCACCAAATAACATTTGCGCTGACTGCGCAATGCCATCGGCAAAACCACCATGGCTGGCTAATACAATTCCTACCATGAGATTTCCTCCTTTAGATAAAACGTATCCTTCATTATTGTACATTGAAAGTGCGTTCAAGTCACGCCACCTAACAATTTTCTAATATAATAAGACTAATCTTTTAATCATAAGTGAATCAAAAACCGCACAAAAAAAAGAGGACTATCATTAGTCCTCTTTCTTACTTGCTCCGGCTGTCAGACTCGAACTGACGACATCTTGATTAACAGTCAAGCGCTCTACCAACTGAGCTAAGCCGGAATATTAAAAAA
>NZ_JAFNPD010000006.1:0-134247 GCF_026535825.1 Lactobacillus sp. B4026 | reverse complement strand
TATATTTATGCTTCTTTGCTTTAATTTTCTTTTTATGCATTAATGGTCGTCCTTGCTTAATAAATAAAGCATCAACACCGCCTTCGTTTAATTTTCTTTGCCAATTCGCAATAGTGGAATGTTGTTTAATATTAAAATGATTGGCAGTAATTTGATAGCTGGCACTATGTTCTTTTCTCCAGTTTAAGACTTCTAATTTAAATTGACCACTATATCTTGTCTTAGAAAAGCTTTTTTCCAGGCCTCTGTTACCATACTGTTGATAATTATTGATCCAACCATCAATAGATTTACGTGATGTGATATGTAATTTCTCTTGAATTTCTTTTGTACTAAATCCTCTTTGATACAAATCTACTGCTTCTAATTTTGTTTTTAGTAAATATTTAGACATAAGAAAACCCCCGAATTGGAATCTTTGTCCAATTCCGGGGGTTAACTTCACATTGTCGAAGATGTTTTTGCGTAAACAAATCATATTTAAGGGAAAATGTTTGGTTTACGAGATATTTGCAGTTTGAGTTTTCGTTGTTGTATGTTGTCGTTTTTCACCTCCTTTAAGTAGTAAATTTAAGATTGTGGCCGATAAACTAGTAATCACAATCCCATTACTCAAAAAGAGTTGCACCGTAGCTGGCAAGTTTTTAAAGAACTGAGGGTAAATGGTTACACCTAAGCCTAGGCCAACGGATATGGCAATAATTAAAATGTTGTTATTATCGCTTAAATCGACTTTGGTCAATGTCTTAATTCCTTGAACGGCAATCATCGTAAACATAACTAGCATGGCGCCGCCAAGTACGGGCGTTGGAATAATTGTTACCAGAGCACCGATTTTGGGTAAAAGCCCCATTGCCATTAGTAAGCCGGCTGCCCAGTAAATTGGCCGCTTGGTCTTAATTCCTGAGAGTTGTAACAGTCCAACATTTTGGGAAAAGGTGGTATAGGGAAAGGCGTTAAACAAACCACCGAAAATTTGGGCCAATCCTTCGGCTCTGTAGCCTTTTTTGAGATCATCTTCTGTTATATTGTGGCCAAGTAAATCACCAGTGGCAAAGAAAACTCCGGTCGATTCGATCATTGAAACAAGCGCAATAATGATCATTGTTAGGCTGGAAGACCATTCAAATTTAGGAATGCCGAAGTAAAACAGCTGGGGTAAATGAAACCATGAGGCATCAATTACTGGCTGGAAGGAAACTAGTCCCATCAAAGAAGCAATAATTGTGCCGGCGATTAACCCGATTAAAACTGAGATTGAACGTAAGAACCCTTTTGTCCAGATTTCCAATGCCAAAATGATAAACATTGTGCAAAAGGCTAAAAACAAATTTTGCCCACTACCAAAGTTTTTGGCAGTAGCATCGCCACCGCCCATATTTTGGATAGCTACTGGGATTAGGGTTAGGCCAATTGTCGTAATTAACGTTCCAGTGACTACTGGCGGAAAGAACTTTTTGATTTTGGCAAAAAGACCAGAAATAAGAATTACGAAAATACCGGCAACGATAATTGCCCCATACATGTCGTTAATTGAAAACTTCTGTCCAATCATCTGCAAGGGCGCAACTGCCTGGATAGCACAGCCTAAGATAACGGGAAAACCAATGCCAAAATATTTATTACGCAAAAGCTGCAATAAGGTGGCGAGTCCGCACATGAAGATATCAATGGAAACCAAGTAGGTCATTTGTTCAGCGTTAAATTTTAGTGCCGAGCCGATTAGTAGTGGAACTGCAACTGCTCCAGAATACATCGCCAATAAATGTTGTAACCCTAGAACCGCCGCTTTTTGTTGACTAACTTCTTTTTGTGCCATTATTCTTCACCCATAAAATGTACTTGGTTGTCTCTAAGACTTGCAATATTGGCGAGAGCTTCCAGACGGTAGCCATGCTCTTTAATCCAAGCACTGCCTCCTTGGAAATTTTTAGCAACAACAATACCGATGCCAGCAATATTAGCTTTTGCTTGCTTAGCGATACTAATCATGCCCTTGACTGCTTCACCATTGGCTAAAAAGTCGTCGATAATCAGCAGATTGTCATCTTCATGGAGAAATTTTTGCTCAACGCAGATTTGGTTGGTTACTTTTTTGGTGTATGAATAAACATCGGCCCAGTAGACCGCGTCGTTTAGCGTAGCTGGCTTTTTCTTACGGGCAAAAACCATGGGCACATGCAATTCATAAGCAGCCATTACGCCCGGTGCGATGCCAGATGCTTCGCAAGTTAGGACCTTGGTTACGCCACTATCTTGAAAAAGCCGGGCAAATTCTTGTCCAACAGCCATCATTAGTTCTGGATCTACCTGGTGGTTTAAAAAAGAGTTGATTTTTAGGACATTCCCAGGCAGAACTTCACTATCACGACGAATGCGGTCTTCTAATAACTTCACAATTTCCTCCTTGAAAAAATAAAAGGGCCTTTTCTACCAAACTATGGTAAAAAAGACCCTTACAGCAGTAAAAAACTGCAATAATTGCTCTTAATCCATAGTTCAGAATTTATGGTTCTGAGTAGAAACTGCCGACCTTATTACGGCAATATACAGATTTAATATTGACTTGATGACTGCATTCTAACAAAGTAAATTAAGTTGTGCAAGATGAGATTTAAGGTGGAAAATAATATTTTTTATTTCTATAACTGGCCTTTTTTATTGCCACTTTTTCTCTTAAAAAGTGGTTGACCGCAAGGGAAATTCTTAGTACAGTTTAATCAAATTCTTGTTTTGGTAGAAAAGGAGCTCGGATGGCAGTAAAAAAGAATCTTCAAGATTTTGATGAAATTATTGTTTTGGATTTTGGTAGTCAATATAACCAGTTAATTACCAGACGTTTACGTGATTTTGGGGTTTATTCTGAGCTCTTGCCGCACGACATCAGCATGGCTAAGATCAAAGAAATTAATCCCAAAGGAATTATTTTTTCCGGTGGTCCAAATAGCATTTATGATGAAAATGCTTTGAAAGTTGATCCGCAGATTTTTGAACTCGGTATTCCGATTTTAGGAATTTGTTATGGCATGCAACTAATGTCATATTACTTAGATGGCGATGTGGAAAAAGCCGCTAACTCAGAATATGGCCGTGCGGATATCGCTATTGAAGATGCCAATTCGGTCTTGTTCAGTGGCTTACCCAAAGATGAGTATGTCTGGATGAGTCACGGCGACTTAGTTAAACAAGCTCCTGCGGGTTTCAAGGTGGTAGCTTCAAGTAAAAATTGTCCGATTGCTTCGATCGCTAATGATCAAGCTAAACTTTATGGCATTCAGTTTCACGCGGAAGTGCGCAATACTGAATATGGTCTTGATGTCTTGCGTAATTTTGCTTTCAAGGTCTGTGGCGCCAAAGCTGACTGGTCCATGACGGACTTTATTGACTTGCAGATTGCTGAAATTCGCAAAACGGTGGGGAATAAGAAAGTTATTTTAGGCTTATCCGGTGGTGTAGATTCCAGCGTTACTGCTACACTCTTGCATAAAGCAATTGGTAACCAGTTGACTGCAATTTTTGTTGATCACGGGATGCTCCGCAAAAACGAGGGCGACGAAGTGATGGCAGCCTTGAATCGTGACCTTGGGGTTAATATTATTCGGGTCAATGCCCAGGACCGCTTTTTAGCTAAACTAAAAGGCGTTACTGATCCGGAACGAAAACGGAAGATTATCGGTAATGAATTCATTGAGGTTTTCAATGAAGAAGCACAAAAAATGCATGATGTTGACTTCCTAGCTCAGGGTACACTCTACACTGACGTGATCGAAAGTGGCACTAATACCGCACAAACAATTAAATCCCATCATAATGTGGGTGGTTTACCAAAAGACATGCACTTTAAGCTGATTGAGCCGTTGCGTAAGCTGTTCAAAGATGAAGTGCGTGAGCTTGGTGAAAAGCTTGGTATTCCGCATGATCTGGTTTGGCGTCAGCCGTTTCCTGGTCCAGGACTTGGAATTCGCGTTCTTGGTGAAGTTACTGAAGATAAGTTGAAGCTCGTACGTGACAGTGACGCAATTCTGCGTGATGAGATCAAAAAGGCCGGTTTGCAAGAAAAAGTTTGGCAATATTTCACTGTTTTGCCTGGCATCAAGTCAGTTGGCGTCATGGGTGACGGCCGAACTTACGATTACACTATCGGTATCCGGGCAGTTACCTCAATTGACGGCATGACCGCGGACTTTGCCCGTCTGCCGTGGGATGTTTTACAAAAAGTTTCGACCAGAATCATCAACGAAGTTGATAACGTTAACCGCGTAGTATATGACGTTACTAGTAAGCCACCATCAACGATTGAATGGGAATAGGATAGTGTTATTTAATATTGGAGCGCTGATATTAGTAACAATTAATAGGTGCAAAAATTACTTAAAAAGGTATTAATTGACATAAAAGTCTTTCAGAAAATAAAATGATGAACTCTTAGTATTATAATGGTACTAAGAGCTTTTTAATTTTAAATTTTAAAGGATAAATATATGAATAATATAAAAATAGGATTTAATAAAAAGTATATTTCTCAAGATGAAATAGCAGAATTGGGTCTAGATAATACACACGCTGATATATTAGAGCATGACTTTAACCCCAAAGAACCAGTGAATTCAGCGTTTTTTAATCAAATTTTGCTTATTCTTGGAAATCTGGGAATTGGAGTTATAACAAATATCATCGCTGATGAATTAGTTGATCTAATTAATAAAGTCAGAAAAAACGCTAAAAATCAGAGAATGTATTTAATTGATTCCTCTGGTAAAAAAGAAAGAATGAATCAATCTATCATATTACTAGGTAATAATGGTCAGGTACTAAATCTTATATTTGAAACAGACAAAGAATTAAATGAAGTTCAACTGAATAATTTGAAAGAAATATTGAATCATTTGGTAGAAGGACATTATTATCTTTTTTTGAAAGCAGATGGAAAAATTAAAATTTTTACTGAATTAGAATATGCGCATTATCAGTATGATAATCAGTAAAAAATAATTGTACATAATTTAATAGGCATTAAAATAAATTAGATTTTAGAGTTAACTGGCCGTGGCAAAATAAAAAGATTTTTTTATTTGGTGAACTAATTCTTTTGCTTTAAGCTAAAAATAAAAACGTCTATAAACTAGATATATCCAAAATAATCTAGGCAGATTTAAATAATTATTTAAGTCCAGTTTTTTTAACTAGATGAACAGCCGCGTTACATGTTTCGGCGAAATTAATATTTTTAGAGTAGCTATTGCGATCTTGATATTTAGACCATAAACTTTCTAAGTTTTGATTTGTTTTAAGCATTTCTAGAGTTGATATTAAACTACCAATGAGGTCTTTGGTTCCACGCCGTTTGGTTGTTGCAATAATAGCTTTTTTAAGTAAATCAAAATCAATCATTTCATAATATTTTTGATCAAATATATATAAGTCATAAAAATCTTTTAATCGTGTATTGAATGTTGCCCGACTTATAACTGTTTCTAATTTTTCTGCGATAATAGTTTCAGTATTATAAGCCATAATTTGGATTTTCCGATTTTCCAATAAAAGTTGATGTTCGTATTTGATCGCTCGTTCGGTGATTACGTCACCTGTGGAAATATCAACTTTTATGTCAACACGTGAAGAATATACATAAGCTTTGATATGTAGTCGATAGCCATTGTATTCATCATTTTCTCTTATATCATCAATTTTTAATATTTTTAATATTATATTGTCTTCAGGTAATTTTATTGCACAGATTTCTTCAAAAATTCTTTGCATTGTATCTTTAGAAACTGTTAGTCCAATTACTGATGTATCTAAATCTCGGGTAGATCTTAAATCTGTTCCAATTAGAGACGCAATTAGAAATCCTCCCTTAAGTATAAAATTGTTTTTGTATTTTGAATTTGCAATTCTTTCTAAAAGATCATCAAGAATAACTTCTTGCAGCATGACTTGAGCACTTATTTTTCTTGCTTTTGCCATTTTTCTGATTTCAGCTAAAAATTGTTTTTGATTAGTAAAATTTAATTTCATAGAAGGACTCCCATATATCTTTGAATCTCATCATTCACCTTAAAAATCTTTGCATATTTTGAAAGCCTGAGAAGATTCTTGTGGTTCATTTTTGCATACGTATTCATTGCTTGCTTAATTGTTTCAGCGTCTGAACGATCTCTTTTTCTTAAAATATCACACAAAGTTCGTTCAATATTGTAAGTTCGAACTCTATGACCTCCAGGACTAATAATTTCTTCAGTTCCAATTTGAAAAAGCTTATTGGTTTGACGATAAGTTTTTAAAGGAACATCAATAAATTTGGCATGAGAATTAGAAATAGAAAAATTCATTTCATAAATTTCGGGGGTCCGATCAATCATTCCATGTAAAAATAGTGCCGTATCTTTATAGAAAATCCCTTTAGAATAACGATATTGTAAAGCTGCTAACTCATCGCCAAATTCTTTGGGATCAATAAAAACGCCTGGAGCAATTTTGGTGATTTTATTAGCCTTTTCTAAGCGATAGAGTGTGACCTTGGATGCTCCAGCTTTTTCAGCTTCTTTGACAGTAATCTGACCATGATTTTGTCTGATAAAGTTTAAAACAATTTCTGTTTGTCCCATATCACTATCTCCTATATTTGTTACTCATATATACAAATTGTAGCATGTAATGTATATTTTGGTAACAAAAATTACCACTAAAATTATCGAAACTAATCATACTTGCCTTAAACATCAATACAATTGCATAATAAACTTAATCTTAGTAAAAAATGGGAGGAGCAAGTATTATGAAAAATACTCTATTTCAACATGGCACAATGCAAATGCTAGTAGAAGGATTATTAGATGGCACTTTGCCATTAGCGGAGTTGCTAAAACACGGCGATATTGGCATTGGAACGGGTGATGGTGTTGATGGCGAATTAGTGATTTTAGACGGGATTGGTTACAAAATTGATACGACTGGAAAAGCTGTTAAGTTACCACCCGATTTTAAAGTAACATACGCAGATGTTAGCTTTGCCGATTATCACGACTTTAAAAGCTACCAGGATATTGAGTTAGAAGAGATGCTTTCCCAAGTTTTAACAGCAAATAATGCGCAAAATCGTTTCTTGGCAGTTAGAACTAACGGTGTTTTTCAGAAAATTCGAACTAGATCATCCAAGAAGTCAAAGAAACCTTATCCTTCATTGGGTGAGATTGCACAAAATCAGGTCGAATTTGAAGCCGAAAATATTACTGGAACTATGATTTCATATTACACGCCAAAGGTTTTTCAAGGGGTGGGCGTTTCTGGCTTTCACAATCACTTTTTAGCTGATAACCTGTCTGTGGGCGGTCATGTTTTGGCTGCAACAATGAAGGATGTAACTGTCAGCGTTCAGTTGCTAGATAATTTGCAATTACATCTACCAGTAGATAGTCAGGACTTTTTAGACGCAGATTTAACCGATATTACCAAACTTGACCAAGTGATTTCTAAGTCGGAATAGGAATCTATTACTGCCATTTTGATTGTGTAAAAAGGTGGGTATTAATAAAATATCTAAACAATCATATGTTGTTGGCTTTTTATGAAATAAATATGATAAAATACCCTAATACAACTTATTTGAGTTAATTATTTTAATATTTTTTAAAATAAAATATGAACGATTTTTCAAAAAAAGGGGAAATTTTGGAATTAGGATTAAATACTTATCAACAACATGAACAAATTGATTGTGAAAAGACACTCGGTAGAATCTCGTTAAATTCGACTGACATGTATAAAGTAATGCATTTGGACGGACGTGAGAGTAATGCCATTCCCAAAAAGCGCACCGAGCAGTTTTTAGTGGGCGACTGGGTAACGCTTGATCCGCAAATTGATTTTGATTTAATTAATGAGCGTTTGCCGCGCTATAGTACTTTAGGTCGGATAACTGGTGAAGAATATCGGGCGGAGCAAAAATGTGCAGCTAGCAATATTGATCAATTGTTTATCTGTATTTCACTGAACAAAAATTTAGCCGACTCGCGGATTAACCGTTACTTGTATGCACTGAAAAAAGATGATGAATATCAGATTTCAGTGGTATTGACTAAGTCCGACTTAACTTCAGATAGTAGTAAAATCGCTGTCCAACTTGCTGCCAAATTGCAAGTTCCGGTCTTTTGCACTTCCAGTGTAACCAGTGAAGGCATTGAAAAATTGCGTTCCAGTATTTTGCCGGGACAAACTGTTTCCTTTTACGGTAATTCAGGCGTAGGTAAATCGAGTTTAATTAATGTTGTTGCCCAAAAAGAGGTCATGGCGACCAGTGATATTAGTGCAAAAACTGATAAGGGTCGCCATACAACTACGAGCTCAAGGTTAATTCCGATTGAAAATGGGAATTTTGTCTTAATTGATACTCCAGGCGTGAAAAGCATTGGTGTTGGTGCTAATGACCTAGCACAGGTTTTTCCTGAAATTGCGGAGCTAGCAAAAAACTGCCGTTTTAATGATTGCCGCCATCTCGATGAGCCTGATTGTGCCGTCAAAGAAGCTGTACAAAACGGGACCCTAGCGCAGAAAACTTATGATCAGTTTCTTGCTTTACAAAAAGAAAGTGAATTGACCCAAGGCTACCTTGACAAAAAATTGGCGAAGAAATTAAATCAGAAGGCTGAATTTAAGAAGCAAACAATCAATTATCATCGTTATCGGAAGCCACCGATGTAAAACGATTGGATTAAATTACTTATTTAACAGGTAGAAGCAGCTTAACATTAAGTTGCTTCTATTTTTATTCTCAAAATTTCATAGCAAAATCATATCCTTTCATGTTTGAATATTGACCTGTTATTGCAAAAAGTGATATTTACTTCCACTAACTCGGTATTCTAATAATTGAGATTACGGAAAGGAGAAACTATGCTTATTGAAACGCACAATTTAACTAAAAATTACGGTAATCGTCCTGCTTTAAATGGGGTTGATTTAAAAATTGGTAAGGGACAACTCATTGCTTTTCTAGGTACAAATGGAGCAGGAAAATCAACTACGATTAATATCTTGACTGGGTTATTAAAGCCAACTTCAGGTACTATTTCTTATGCAGCTAATCTGAAAATAGGTGTAGTTTTTCAGACTAGTGTTTTAGATGATAAATTGTCAGTTAAAGCCAATCTCTATTTAAGAGCAAGAATGTATAAAGAGTTTTCATCAGAGTGGCTCGAAGAACTAATTAACTTAATGGGGATTAGAAGATTCTTGCACCAAAAATACGGAACATTGTCTGGTGGTCAAAGAAGAAGAGTGGACATTGCCCGATCATTAGTTAATCGTCCCGACATCTTGTTTTTAGATGAGCCAACCACAGGGCTAGATTTACAAACAAGATTAGTGATTTGGCAACTCTTACAAAAGCTGCAAAAAGAGCAAGGACTAACCATTTTCTTGACGACGCATTATCTCGAAGAAGCTGAAAGTGCCGATCAAATGTATATTTTGGAAAATGGGCATGTCTTAGCCAGTGGAACAGTTAAAGAAATAAAAAAGCAATATGCGCCTACGAAATTACTCGTTAGTATAAAAAATAAAGCGAAACTGAAAACAAGTCATGCGGTCATTCACCTTAAAAATAACCTAGTTGAAATTGATGCTTTATCTTTTAAAGAAGTAACGAGCTTCCTAAATCAAAATCTGGATGAAATAACTGATTTTGAGTATCGTAAAGGATCAATCAATGACGCCTTTATTAAAATTACGGGAAAGGAGTTACAGTGATGCTTGCTCTATTACAAAGAAACATTAGAATTTATTTTGGAAATATTTTCGGTGTGATTATGTCTTGCTTAGGGGCATTGATTTCATTCTTCATCTATATTGGCTTTTTACAAAGAACTCTAGAAAAATCTTGGGGTAATATTCCTCATATAACCGAAATCCTCGATTTGTGGATGATTGCAGGTATTGTGACAATTGCGGGAATAACCACATCTTTTCAGGCGTTAGGGCAGCTCGTTAAGGACAAGGAAACAAGAACAGCAGATGATTTGAGCCTGACCGATACTTCTCTGCCAACGCGAAATTTTGCTTATATTTTAGCAAGTGTTTTTGTTAGTTTGATCATGCAAATAGTTACTTTTGCGATAATGAGCATTTATTTTACAGCGGTTGATAAAATTAGTATTCCTAATAATGCATATTTGTTAAGCAGTGGGTTTATTTTGCTGGGTGCTATTTCCGCGACCTTGGTAAACGGAGTAATTACGCTATTTATTCACTCCTATACTACTTTTAGTCGCTTATCATCTATCATTGGAGCAGCGGCAGGTTTTGCGGTAGCAACTTATATGCCATACGGAACATTAACTGCTCATGCTCAAACTTTAGTCAAGTTAATACCAAGTAGTTATGAAGCTGCAGCCTTGAGGAGTATATTGCTAGATAAAGTAAGCCCCAATTTTTTAACAGGTAATGCAAGAACCCAAATGTTTAATTATCTTGGGGTTTCTTATAAAATTTATGGCTATCGGTTAGCCAGAATGGATAATGCTTATATGTTGTTGGGGATGACAGCACTTTTGACCGTGATGATTATTGCTTTATCGTTGACAATTGCTAAAAGTAAAAATAATGTTTGAAGAATTAACCGGTTATTTTAGAAATGTCAAAACTTGGTTAGTAAGTGAGCATTAGTAATATAAAATTTTCATTTATTATCTTATGTTTCGGTTTGCACATTTTGGTGCTTACAATTAACTGTTTACGTGTAAATATGATATTTTTGGGGTATTCTTAAATTTGAACTACCAAAGTAATGATTAGAATATGAAATCGTCATTCTTATAAGTATAGAAGGAAAGTGAAGCACAGTGAAAATTAAGTTTCAAACCGATGCCACTTTAAACAAAGATGAAATTGAAGTTGCCATTAAAGCTATGCAGGAAACAGAAACTGTCAGTAGATTGATCAGTTATTTAAATAAGTTTAACGAAAATCAGCACGCTTTAATCCCTGTTAAAACTGAGGATCGCATTGTCACCCTTAAACAAGGGGAAATTATCAAAATCGAAGTTCAAACAACGACATTAATCTACTACACAACCAAAAATGTTTTTAAAGCTAAGGGGAGACTCTATCAGGTGCTAACTAATTTGAACGATGATTTTGTTCAAGTGTCTCGCCATGGTCTAATTAATTTAAATTATTTGGAGTCAATTGAGGTCGGCTTTGCGGGAAATATGGTTGCTAAACTGGCCAATAACTTGAAAGCTAATGTTTCAAGACATTATTTGCCAGAATTAGAAAAAAAGGTAGGTCTTTAAAATGAAGCTACTAAAAAAGTGTATTAGTTATTTCTTAACCGGAGTTGGCTTTGGTTCAACCAGCTATTTAGCTATCCTAACTTTTGTCTATCCTAAGGTTGCACCCACCCAAATTGGTTTTATATCCGTTTTCATCATGTCAGGCCTGATTGGCCTTTTGTCGATGATTTTTGAAACGGATTTGCCTTTTCTAATTGCGCTAATGATTCACTTAGTAGGTGCTTTTATCTTATTTATTCTAATGATGATAATTAGTAATTTTGCTTTAAGTCAAGCGACAATTGGACTATTCTTCCTGATCTACCTGATTGTTTGGGCGGTTGTAATCTTGATGCAGGTAAATACTGTTCATAAAATTAATAAACGAATTAAGAAGCGAAATAGCAATAAATCGTAAACAAAGTAGAATACAAGGACAAGTTCGGCCACCGATTAAAACTGGGAAAACGTAAAAAGCAGGCAAAGCACATTTTTCAGTGTTTAGCCTGCTCTTGTTGACAATAAAAAGACATATTTTATTTTTTTCCTATACCTAGAAAATCTATCCACTCATAAACAAAAGCAAAAATTGTAAGCGTGTAATCATACCAATGAAATGCTTTAGCAAAGCCTGTAAAAGACATAATTATCACGAAAGCCCAAAGTAGACTAAAGAATATAGGAATAGCAATTGACAGATTGTGCTTTCTAAGCCAAGTATCAATTGGCATAAATTTTATCGCTATGATGATAATTATAATTAATAAAGCAATCAAACAGTATTACCCCCTTAAAAATTTTTCAAGATAACAAAACACTATCATAGTGCTATCCAATAAGCAACTGAACTATTGAGTTAAAAATTAAATAAGTGCATTTTTAATGCAATTTTCGGCCTTACCTTCATAGTTCGTCAAAAGTTAATGAAAGCTTTCAGTCGATTTGAGTATAAATTTGTGCGTGTTAAGTTTGAAACATATTTGGCAATTGTCTTGATAGTGTCAATTTTTAAACCGCGTGGCACACCGTTTTGCTTAACATCAACTTTTCTTGAAAAAGAGCAAATGATTGTTCTTATTTAAGGTCCATGCCATCAATAATTCGGTTGAATAAAGCTTTTTACATTAATTTAAAAAAATATTAAAATATAGTTCAAAAAAAAGACCAGATTTAAATCTAAATCTGGTCTTTTACATTATTTACTTATTGAGTGAAATAACTGAGTCACGTAGCTTTAATTGTGGGTGATGGACAACCGAAGTAAACTTTTTTCCATCGATTAGCGCTAAGATTCCCTTACCAGCTTCTTCACCAACTGATGTGCGCTGGTAATTCATTGTTGTCAAACTAGGATTTAAGTAAGCTGCGGAGTCAAAATTATCAAAGCCAACAATCGAAACGTCTTGTGGGATCCTAATATTTTTCTTTTTAAGTTTATCAGTTACTAGTACAGCCAGCTCATCGTTGTAACAAGCGATAGCCGTGGGCATTTGACTATTATTTAAATAAACATCAATTTTTTTACTAATAACGCTGAATGAATCATGTGACCCGTACATTATCAAATTACTGTTAGCCAAATTAAAGTTTTGATCCTGATAAGCCTGAATAAAACCATTCATTCGTTCTACACCTTGAAGATCATCCGTTTGAAAAATACCTAGAATTTTTCTGTGACCTTCTTTTAGTAAATAACTTATTAATTCTTTTTCAGATTCGCGGTCAGAATTTGTAATTGCTGGGAAATTAAACTCAGCATATTCGGCATTAATAAATAATAGTGGAATTTTGCTTTTAGCAATTCTTTGATAAATGTCAGCATTTTGACAAGGACGGGCACTTTCGCTCGGTTCAACGATTAAGCCAGCAACTTGTGAATCAAGCATTTTAATTAAATTTGAGCGTTCAGTTTTAGGATAATTGTGCGTGTTAGCAAGAAGAAGAGAATAACCCTTCGGTTCAATAACAGTGTCAATTTGAGAAATGATTTTGGGAAAAATGTAGTCTGCAATATGTGTACAAACTAATCCAATAGTTTTGCTTTCAGGATTGACTTGCCATTTTTTATTCCAATCTTGAATAAACATTCCACTTCCCTGAACTTTATAAATTAAATGCTCATTCTGTAGTTCAGTTAAAGCCTTTCTAACAGCATATCTCGTCGTCTGAAACCGATCCATTAACTCATTTTCAGTTGGCAATTGTTGGTTAACTTGATAATGCCCAAAGGTTATTTCATTTCTAAGAGTTTCCACAATAGCAATGTAATCGCGTTTCAAAATAACACCTCCTAAAATTTATTTGAATAAATTTTAGCTTATATTCAAAAAATTACATTCTCTTTGTTAGAAATCATAACATAGTTGGATAAAAAAAGGTGAACTAAATTTGTAAGTGCTGTTATATAAGCGCTAACAATCATAGCAATGCTATGGCAATAAACAATAAATTTACTGCAAAAAGGCAAAATAAAAACAAATAAAAAATTTAAAAGCGCCAAAATCCCGTAATACAAACTATTTAAGCCATACTTTTTGGACATAAACATTCGAACAAATTTTTAAAACTATTGAATTGTTCAAATAAAAAATATATCATGAAAGTGCTTTCTGAAGAAGGCTGATATCACGAGATGATCTCGAGCAACATGAAAAGAGGCGTTTGAATGAGCATCACAAAAATAGCTCAATTGATTCAAAGGGGGCAAACAGCACTTGGAATTGAATTTGGCTCAACACAAGTAAAAGCAGTATTAATTACAACTGATTTCCAGCCAATTGCATCAGGTAGTTATCTCTGGGAGAACACACTGCAAGATGGAATTTGGACATATTCACAAAAAGAAATTTTAACTGGCTTAAGACAAAGCTATGCACAATTAGCTGCAAATGTAAGTAGTAAATATCATGTCAAAATTGAACATATTGGTTCAATCGGCGTAAGTGCAATGATGCACGGATATTTGCCTTTTGACCAAAATGACAAATTGCTAGTTCCTTTCAGAACTTGGCGAAATACGATAACTGGAGACGCAGCAAGTGAACTAACCAAATTGTTTAATTTTAATATCCCGCTGCGCTGGAGCATTGCTCACTTGTATCATGCTATTTTGCAAGATGAGAAACATGTAAAAGACATTGCTTATTTAACAACATTAGCAGGTTATGTTCACTGGCAATTATCTGGTGAAAAAAACATCGGTGTAGGCGATGCCTCAGGGATGTTTCCCATCGGTAAGAATGGTCAATTCGATCAGGAATGCTTACAAAAGTTTGGTGCCTTAGAAAAAGTAAAAAAGTACCCGTGGAAGATTGAACAAATTTTGCCACATGTATTAAAGGCAGGCGAAGTTGCTGGTCATTTAACTAAAGAGGGGGCAAATTTACTTGATCCAACCCAGACATTGCAAGCAGGAAGCGTGATGGCACCACCTGAAGGCGATGCAGGAACAGGTATGATTAGTACTAACAGTGTTCGTAAGCGCACAGGTAATATTTCTGTTGGAACTTCTGAATTTTCAATGGTTGTCTTAGACAAGCCACTTAAAAAAGTTCACCGTGACATTGATCTTGTTACAACACCAACTGGGTTGCCTGTAGCCATGGTGCATATCAATAATTGTTCATCTGATATCAATGCATGGGCACAACTTTTCCAGGAATTTGCTGGAAGGCTTGGAATTGATATCAGTGCCGATCAGCTATATAGCGCACTTTTTCTAGATGCGACTAAGTCGGATCCCGATGCAGGAGGAATGGTTAATTACAGCTATTTCTCAGGGGAACCAATTACCAAGACGCAAGAAGGCAGACCGCTATTAGTCAGAACACCTAATAGTAAATTTACATTGGCTAACTTCATGCTGGCTCAGTTATATTCGGCCTATGCGCCACTTAGAATTGGGATGGACATTTTGACTAAAGAAGAAAATGTCACAACTGATGTCATGATTGCGCAAGGTGGCCTATTTAAAACTCCCGTAATCGGGCAGCAAGTTTTATCCAATATGTTGAACTTACCAATCTCTGTTATGACTAACGCTAGTGTTGGCGGACCTTGGGGTATGGCAGTACTCGCGCAATATGTTGCTTCCGGTGCATCCGAGCCATTAGAAGACTACCTAGATACTAAGGTTTTTGTAGATTCTGAAATTATGACACTGAGTCCAGAGCCAGAAGGAGTTAAGGGTGCTGCTAAATACCTTGAGCGCTATCAGGCAGCCTTATCTTTAGAGAATCAAGCAGGTATTTTGAGTGATGAGGAGAGGTAAATGCTAGAAAAACTGAAAAAAGAAGTATATGAAGCTAATATGCAATTACCCAAGTTGGACTTAGTAACGTTTACTTGGGGTAATGTTTCAGGAATTGATCGGGACCAGGGTTTATATGTCATCAAACCCTCAGGTGTACCTTATGAAAAATTGACACCGGATGATATGGTTGTGGTCAATTTAAAGGGAGAAGTGGTTGAAGGAGATAAAAATCCATCTTCTGACACGCCAACACATACGTATTTATATAATCATTTTCCTAAAATTGGTGGTATTGTGCACACCCATTCGCCATGGGCAGTAGCTTTTGCGGCAGCTAAAATGGATATTCCTGCTCTTAATACAACGCATGCAGATACTTTTTACACTGATGTACCAGCTGCAGATGCGTTAACTAAAGAAGAAATTGAGGAAGATTACGAAGGCAATACTGGTAAGACCATCGTTCGCACCTTTAATGAACGACATTTAGATTACGAAGCAACTCCAGGGAGTTTGGTTAGTCAGCATGGACCGTTTTGCTGGGGCGAAACTCCGGCTAAGGCAGTTTACAATGCCAAAGTTTTGGAAGTTGTTGCAGAGGAAGATTATCACACTTTGCAATTGACTCGGGCTAATAGCCATTTACCACAATATTTGCTAGATAAGCATTATTACCGCAAGCACGGAAAGAATGCATATTATGGCCAAGATAATGCCCAATCGAAAACGCACGCAAAAAGAAAATAATTTAAAGATTTAGGAGGAAAAATCATGACAACAGATACTTATACTAATCCGCTTATTATTCAAAGAGCTGATCCATATATCTACAAGCACACAGACGGCTACTATTACTTTACCGCCTCAGTACCTGCATATAATCGGATTGAATTAAGACGGGCAAGAACGCTAGAAGGTCTTGCTCATGCCGCACCTCGGACTATTTGGCGCAAGCATGATAAGGGTGAAATGAGCCAATTAATTTGGGCACCAGAAATTCACTTTATTGATGGTAAATGGTTTATTTATTTTGCAGCAGCCGAAACCGACGAACTTGATGATAATGGCATGTTCCAACACAGAATGTTTTGTATTGAATGTGATGAAGCAAATCCAATTACTAAAGAAGAAAATTGGATTGAGCATGGTCAAATCAAGACCGGTATGGATAGTTTCTCACTTGATGCAACGAGTTTCGAATATCAAGGAGTTTTGTACTACGTTTGGGCTCAAAAAGATCCTGAGATCAAAGGTAATTCAAATATTTATATTGCTGAAATGGAGAATCCTTGGACTTTAAAGACTAAACCAGTAATGCTGACTAAACCTGAATATGATTGGGAAACCAAGATCTTCTGGGTTAATGAAGGTCCTGCAGTAATCCACCATGGTGATAAATTCTTCTTAACTTATTCTGCAAGTGCAACTGATGAAAATTATTGTATGGGTATGCTAGTTGCACCTGATAATGCTGATTTACTAGACCCAGCAAGTTGGCACAAGAGTGAGACACCAGTATTTCAAAGTGATTTGGAACATCATCAATATGGACCAGGCCATAACTCATTCACAAAAGCGGAAGACGGTAAAACTGATATTTTAGTTTATCACTGCAGAGACTACACCGAAATTAAAGGTGATCCACTTTATGATCCAAACCGTCACACTAAGATTCAAGCCTTTACTTGGGATGATAACGGCATGCCGGTCTTTGGCAAGCCAGTTCCATACAATTATAAATAAGGGAGTATAAAAAATGAATGATGAAGTAAAAAATAAAAATAAACATTTTTGGGGCTTTCCGTTTACCCATTTCACTTATTTCTTTATTTGGGCAACAGTAAACGGATACCTAACGCTTTGGATGGAGCAAGTTGGTCATTTAAATGGTGCTCAATCAGGCTTAGTCTTTTCAATGATGGCCGGTATTTCCCTAATTTTCCAACCATTCTTTGGGGTCATTTCGGATAAGCTGCTATTTAGAAAAGATTTAATTATAACTATTGGTGTAGTTGGGATTTTTATTGGGCCGTACTTCCAATGGTTGTTCTTACCATTAATGAAGATTAATTCTTTCTTAGTAGCAGTAGTAACTGGTATTTTTCTCAGTTTTGTTTTAAACGGTGGTGTTAGCGTTGTTGAGCAATATGTTCAACGTGCAAGTCTAGCTAACGGTTTTGAATATTCCCACTCACGTTTAGGTGGTTCATTGGCCGGAATTGTTGCTTCGCTAGTAGCCGGAAGACTATTCTTGTGGAAACCTAATTCAATCTTTTGGATGTGTTCAGTAGCTGCCGTAATTTTCGTTGGTTTACTATTGTTTAGTGACAAGATCAACATGGAAAATGCTTCTGCAGCTGGTGATACTTCTAACTCATTAAACATGAAGATTGTCGGTTCAGTCTTTAAAAATAAGAACTTTTGGGTATTATCAATTTTCTACATGGGTGCTTCAGCTATATTTGATGTTTTTGATCAACAATTTATCATTTTCTTCAAGACATTCTTTGAAACAGCTGCTCAAGGTACTTTAGTTTATAGTTACATGTCTTCAGCACAGACTTTAATAGAATTCTTCCTAATGTTCCCAATGCCTTGGATTATTAACAAGATTGGTGCTAGAAATGGGTTAATTGCTTACGGTTTCTTAACCTGCATCCGTATTTTAGGTTCAGCTTTATCCCCAACTTGGGGTTGGATTGTTGTCTTTAGATTATTGGCAG
Source organism: Lactobacillus sp. B4026 (assembly GCF_026535825.1). NCBI lineage: Bacteria > Bacillati > Bacillota > Bacilli > Lactobacillales > Lactobacillaceae > Lactobacillus > Lactobacillus sp. B4026. The sequence continues at coordinate 116,002 of NZ_JAFNPD010000006.1, read as the reverse complement.
GTTTGGAAATGCCATTACTATTGACCTCAATTATGAAGTATATTGCCGGTGCATTTGATATTAGATTATACGCAACAGTTTATGCTTTAGCTTCTAACTTCGCTAAACAGATATCGGTCTTCATATTCTCGTCGGTAGCCGGGCACATGTACGATGGCTTTGGTTACCAACATACATACGTAATGATGGGTGTCTTTGTCTTCATTATTACTCTATTTGCAGCATTTACTTTGAAGAAAGAAAACCGTGTACAAGCCGGTGAAGTTGAAGGTGAAACTGCTAGTGCAAGTGATCCAGCAACTGATTCGACGGGACAGCAGAAATGATGAAGGCTAACTTTAAAGTAACTGCAGATGATGCTATTGGCGAGATTGACCCCCGGATGTGGGGCTCATTGACCGAACAGCTTGGTAGATCTGTTTATAACGGAATCTATCAGCCTAATCATCCTTTAGCAGATAAAAACGGTTTTCGTCAAGATGTAATTGATGCAGTCAAAAAGTTAAAAATACCGTTGATTCGGTATCCCGGAGGAAACTTTGTTTCTGGTTATAACTGGGAAGATGGCATCGGTCCAAAATTAAAGCGACCAATTAGACTGGATTTAGCCTGGAAAAGTATTGAAACTAATCAATTTGGCTTACATGAATTTTTAACTTGGTGTAAGACGATTAACGCTCAGGCAGATATGGCTATTAATCTTGGAACGAGAGGAATAGACGCTGCGCGCAATCTAGTTGAGTACTGCAATTTTCCAGCTGGCACTTACTGGAGCGATCTTCGCATTCAAAATGGTCAAAAAGCTCCGTTCAATGTTAAATTATGGAGTTTAGGCAATGAAATGGATGGAGAGTGGCAGATTGGTCATAAAACGGCTCATGAATACGGACGACTTGCTCACGAAACTGCTAAAGCAATGAGAATCGTTGACCCGTCAATTGAACTAATTGCTTGTGGTAGTTCGCTACATTCCATGCCTTCATTTGGCAGCTGGGAAGAAGAAATTCTCGATAATGTTTATGATGATGTCGATTATTTATCATTACACCAATATTATGATGATAATGATCACGACATTAAAAAGTTTTTATCTTCATCTGTTGATTTAGATAGTTTTATTAATGAAGTAATTTCAATTTGTGATGCGGTTAAAGCTCGCAAACATCAGACCAAGACCATGTATTTGGCTATGGACGAATGGAATGTTTGGTATCATTCAAAAGAATCTGATGCTAAACAAAAGCCGTGGCAGCACGCACCACATTTACTAGAAGATCATTATACTTTTGCCGATGCACTAGTGGTTGGTTCACTGGCACTAACTTTAATTAAACATGCTGACAGGATTAAGATCGGATGTTTAGCCCAATTAATTAATGTTATTGCTCCGATTATGACTAATAATCAAGGAACGCCAACTATTTGGTACCAATCAATTTTTTACCCATTTATGCAGGTTGCAAATTACGCTCAAGGAACTTCTTTAAAGGTAAATAGTGAAGTCGCTGATTATACTGTTTCCAATCGGGTAGTTCCATATGTTAGTTCTTCTGCTGTATATAACCAGTCTAAGGGTGAAGTTGTTCTATTTATCGAAAATAAAGCAGCTGAAGAGGCTAATTTCAGTTATAAATTAGCTAATTTCCCACAAGTTACGCTAAAAGAAGCTACTCAATTTGCAGGCTATGATTTAGACGAAACTAACGAAAAGCAAACTATGCAAATTGAAACCTTAAAGGATATTAATGTTGATAATCAGAATTGTGTTAACGGAAAAGTTGCGCCGTATTCCTGGAACATGATCTGTTTATCAGTGGCCAGTCATTAGACTGACAGTAACTAAAACCATAATCAAGATAGTTACCTTCTATCTAATTAAAGCAATTTTGAGAGGTTAACAATGAAATTAAATAAAGGAAAGGGCCTGCTCTTTTCATTAGGAGCTGTTGCATTAGGCCTATCACTTCTAGGTGGAATTAATGAAAAAGTCAGTGCTAATTCAAGTACGCCAATAACTACAATTGCTAGCAAAAGCCAAATACCGGGAACCAAAAGTCCAAGTTTTCTATATGGTAGGGGACTTGTAACTACTCATACCGATAAAAGTCACAACGGCAGATTGTATGCGACTTCCGAACACTATGTGAATGGTACGCCAACATTTTTAATTTTTGAAAGTCTAAATAATGCCAAAAGCTGGAAGAAAATTAGTGAAATCAACGATACCCACAATTTTTTAGCTAATAAAAAACCATGGGGTAATCGTTATCAACCATTTTTGTATGAATTACCGGAAAGAATTGGCAAAATGCCTGCCGGAACAATTATCTGTGCTGGCAACTCAATCCCTAATGATTTGAGTAAGACTTCAATTGATTTATATTTCAGTAAAGATCATGCCCGTAGTTGGCAATACTTGAGTACGATTGCTGTTGGTGGACACGCTGACGTTAATACTACAAGTAATGGCCCAGTTTGGGAACCGTTTGTCAGTGTAATTGATCACAAACTGGTCTGCTATTTCTCTGATGAACGTGATAAGCCACTTCATAGTCAAAAATTATCACACCGGGTATCAAAAGATGGTATCAACTGGGGTGACGAAGTTGATGATGTCGCCTTCAAAGAACCAGCAGCTCGTCCAGGGATGGTCACTGTAGCTCGGATGAAGAATGGTAAATATATCATGACATATGAAGTTGTTAATTCCGGTGAATGGCGGACTAACTACAAGATTTCTGCTGATGGCTTGAACTGGAATGCTAGCGACGAAGGAACCAGATTAGCTTATGGTGGTGCACCTTATGTAGTTACTTTACATAATGGTGACATTGTTGCTAATACTGATGGTAGCGGCGACTTGTATGTTAACAAAAACAATGGCGAGGCCGGAGCATGGCAAGATGTCAAAACCGGTATTCCTTTAGCTTATTCTCGCTCATTGACAGTTTTACCTAATGACGATTTGTTAATTGTAAGTGGTGGACCTTTAAAGGCACCAACAGATCCGAACAGTAACGATTTGACATCAACTATTTTTAGTTTTAAGTAAGAAAATTTAAGTATCTAATGAATTGCGACGATTCATTAAATATGTAATGTAATGCAAGGAGAATTTTGTAATGTTGGAAGTACCTAAATATGAATTTTGGTTTGCGGTCGGCAGCCAACACCTATATGGTGAAGAAGTTTTAAAAGAAGTTGCTGACGATGCCGAAAAGATTGTAGCTGGCTTGAACGAAAATGGTAACTTACCATATAAGATTGTTTTCAAACAAGTTTTAACTACAGCAGATGAAATAACCAAGTTTATGAAAGAAGCTAACTATGAAGATAAAGTAGCTGGTGTGATTACTTGGATGCATACATTTTCACCTGCAAAGAACTGGATTCGTGGCACAAAGCTTTTACAAAAACCATTATTGCACTTTGCAACACAATATTTAGACTATATTCCTTATGACACCATTGATTTTGACTACATGAACTTAAATCAAAGTGCTCACGGTGATCGTGAATATGGCTATATTAATGCCCGTTTGCAAAAGCACAATAAGATTATTTATGGTCATTGGCAAGATCCAAAAGTAATGAAACAAATTGCCGACTGGGAAGATGTTGCTGTTGCCTATGATGAGTCATTTAACTTAAAAGTTTGCCGGTTTGGCGATACGATGCGTGACGTTGCCGTTACTGAAGGCGACAAGGTTCAAGCACAGATCCAATTAGGCTGGACAGTTGATTACTATGGCGTAGGCGACTTAGTTGACGAGATGGCTAAAGTTAAAGAAGCAGAAATTGATGATGAGTATGCTGATTTAAAGTCACGTTATATCATGGTCCAAGGATCAATGGATAAAGACGCTTATGTAAAAACCGTTCGCTATCAATTAAAACAATATATTGCTTTAAAGCGGTTCTTAGAACGTGGCGGCTATACTGCAGTAACTAGCAACTTTGAAGACCTACACGGTTTAGAACAATTACCAGGATTATCGGCTCAATTATTAATGCGTGATGGTTACGGCTTTGCCGGTGAAGGTGACTGGAAGACAGCTGCATTATTACGGACAATTAAGATTATGACTCATAATCAAAAGACCGCATTTATGGAAGACTATACGTTAGACTTGCGCCCAGGTCACCAAGCAATCTTAGGCTCCCATATGTTGGAAGTTGATCCTTCGATTGCCTCTGAAAAACCACGCGTTGAAGTTCATCCCCTAGATATTGGTGGTAAGGCAGATCCTGCACGGTTTGTCTTTTCTGGCTCAGAAGGGGATGCAATCGATGTCACTTTAGCAGACTTTAGAAATAACTTTAAGTTAGTTACTTATGCTGTTGACGCCCATAAAGCTGAAAAAGAAACACCACATTTGCCAGTGGCTAAGCAAATGTGGACTCCAAAAGTTGGCTTAGAAAAAGGGTCGAAGCAATGGATTCAGGCTGGTGGCGGTCACCATACAGTCTTCTCATTTGCAGCAACTGAAGAGCAAATAACTGATCTGGCTACACTTTATGGTGTTGATCTTTGCAGCATTAACTAACTAACAAACACTCCTCACAGAAAAACGTAGATCCTTACATATCTCATGGAAAAATTAAAGTAATCCGTTTAAATACACTATTTCAATTATCTTGTTGAAGTAGTGTATTTTGCTAAAAAGAACAGGAGAACAAAAATGAAGGTAATTAAAGAATTTTTTGAAAAATATCAAGATCACGATGTTACCAAGGTAACTTTGGAAAATGACAATGGTGTTGCAATTTCGTGCTTATCAATGGGTGCAACATGGTATGAGTTCCTAGTACCGCGGGAAAATGGCCAACAGAAAAATTTGATTATGAATTTTGCTCATTGTGCTGATTATTATGCAAATGGACTTTGCTGTTGTCAGGGAATTGGTCGTGTAGCTGGCCGAATTAAAAAAGGTCAATTCACTTTAAACAACAAGCAAGTTCAAGTACCAACAAATGAGAATGGAAATACTCTCCATGGTGGTAATGGCGGTTTTCGCTTTCTGAATTGGTCAGTAGCAACAGAGCAGACCGATGACAGTGTCAGCGTCATTTTCAAAAAGACAATCGATGAAAAAACAGATGGCTTTCCTGGTGACTTTGAAGTGACAATCACTTACACGTTAAATAATCAAAATCAGGTAACAATTTCTGAAAAGGCAGTTAATGGTGGAAAGGCAACACTATTTAATCCAACTATTCATGTTTACTTCAATTTAAGTGATGCATCCAATCTAGATTCACATGAAATTAAAATCAATAGTCAGAAATACTTACAACTAGATTCTCAGTTGATTCCAACAGGCAAAATGTTAATGACCGCCAATACCCCATATGATTTTCATGAATTTAAAAACCTAGCTACTGCTATTAGAGAAAACGCTGGTTTTGATGATGCATTTGTTATTGATGGACCAGAAAATGAAATGAAGGAAGTAGCAATTCTGCGTGAAAAAGAAAGTGGTCGTCAAGTTAAGATTACTAGTGAATCAAACTGTCTTGTGATGTATACGATGTCGCAAGAACAGCCAGGAGTAAAGTTTGTGCGCGATCAGGGGATTGTTGCCCAGCCAAGTGAAGCAGTTGCATTAGAAGCGCAGGTTTTGCCTGATGCGATAAACCACAGCAATTTTGGCAATATTATTCTGCCGGTAAATGAAACTAAGACACATCAAATTACATTTAGCTATTTGCAAAAATAAGCTGGGGAGTTTGTGAGTAGTGCAAACTAAATTCTGTGGCAAAACTATTTTTTAATCATTTTTATTTAAAACAAAAGTCCTATTAAATCGATGTTTCTTAACACCCAAATTTAATAGGACTTTTAAAATTTTAAGTTTTACTAGAATTATTTAGGGATTGAATTCGTTAATTAACCCTTAATTTGATCGTAAACTACGTTAGCGACATGTTTGCCGGAATAGAATACAAAGCCAGCTTCAGTTCCTGGCATATTTGGACCATATGTATCACCAATTAACATTCCCGCTGCATCGTTACCCGCAGCGTATAATCCTGTAATTGGTTTACCATCTTTATCCAATACTTTGTGCTCAGTATCAGTTTTGAGACCACCCATTGTACAAAAGGCGCCGATTCCTAACTCAATTGCATAAAATGGTCCATTTTCGACGGGTATCATGAAGTCCGCTTTTTTACCAAAGTCTAAATCTTGACCATCATGAGCAAGTTGATTATACCGCGTAACGGTCTTTTCTAAATCGACCAACCCGATCTTTTGGGCCAGTTCGTGAACTGAATTTGCCTTAGTCAAGTAAGGTGCATTCTCGGCAAAGGCTTGCTGAATTTCTTCCTTAAGGTGCGGTAAACGAGTATCGTGGTAATCCCAAGTACCCATTGGCTTATAAATGTGTTCGTCATTCAAATAATCAATCGTGCTTTGATCCAAAATGGTAAAGACCTTACCCTGAGTAAAGAGGGCATTACCAGCTAGGGCAAAGTTATCGACGACCTCTTCGTTAACAAATCGCTCGCCGTTTTCGTTAACCCAAAGAAGAGATTGCTGGTCTGCTGCTCCGTTTAATTCGGAATAACGGTAAACGTAACCTGGCTTGGTGTGGTCTTTGAGGTAACCTCCAAAGAGCATGGCAGTTCCCATCGCATATTTTTGTGCACCAGCAGACCAAGCTAGTTTTAAACCATCTCCCGTATTCTTTTCAGAATTAACAGGAATTAATTGGTCCGGGTCATAATGAGTTTCGTTTTTAATTAATTCTTGATTGTTTAAATAGCCACCGGTTGCTAAAACTACCGCCTTAGTGGCAACGGTCTTTTGACTATGAGTAGCAAGATCTTCCAAAACTACGCTGGTAACTTGACCATCTTGATCCAAATTAACTTTGGTTACAGTAGTCGAAGTAACTACATCGGTCCCTTGCTCTTTTGCTTTCGGTTCTAAAACGTTGTGGATAACAGCCTTGCCTAATCCCTTGAATAAATGCCATGTGCGATAGCCGCTGCCTAAAGGAGCAACATCAAGATATTCTACGCCAAGATCTTTTAACCATTTAATGATATCTGCCGAAGCAGCAATGTATTCCTGCCAGACTTTTGTATCTGCACGATAATGAGAATAATTTAATTCCTCATTAAGGACATCTTCTTTAGTCAGCTTAACATGATGCTCTTTTTGCAAATATGAATCTACTGCAAATGCGCCTTCAATGTATTCACCACTGCCGCCAGTATTGTGCCCTTTTTCAACTACTAAAACTGACAATCCCCGGTGACTGGCCTGATAAGCGGCTGTAAAACCAGCAGCACCGCCACCAACAACTATAACATCATAATCATTTTTGATTTCCATATCAAAATCTCCTTTTCTCACCAAAAATTATAACCGCTTACAGCGTCAGTATGTTATAGTTATTTCAGTCGAGACTAGGACATTAAAGTACGGGTAAAACAAATGGATAGTGAACAAATAAAAGTATTTTTAGCGGTTGCTCAACAGGGTAGTTTTGGTCGAGTTGCTGAGCAGCGTTATGTAACGCAAAGGGCAGTTTCGCGCCAAATTTCACGATTAGAAAATGAAATTGGCGTAAAACTGTTTAACCGTACTAATAATCGCATCAGTCTTACACCAGCTGGTAAATATTTTGCTGGGCGAGCACAAGAGTATTTAAATAATTTTGATCTAACGGTTTCTGAATTAAAGCACATCTCTAAGTCAACGGAGCAGACGCTATCAATTGGCTATTTTTCGATTTTTGACGCATACATTATGGAAAAAGAGATTATTAATTATCGGAAATTACAATTGTCGCCGAAGATTTCCTTTTTTACGATGGAAGAAAGCGTTGAGCACTGCCTGGCGGATTTAGTCTTAAACAAGCTCGATTGTGCATACATTAACCATTATGGTAGTTATGATATTCCACAGGCAGAATTGTATGAATATGTTTCGGTGTATTCCAACGAAATGGTATTAGGAATTAGTAAACAGAATAAGTTAAGTCAGAAAAAATATATTGATGAAAATGATTTAGACGGGGCGACGCTTTTTTATTACAGTAGTGAAAACTCTGATTTTATGCGCAAGACATTTGCTGCTACTTTAAATAAAAATGAGCATAATTATCAAATTGAACGTGTCTCTTCAATTGAGCAGCTACTAACAAACACTGCGTTAAACCAGGGTATTTCTTATATTCCTCGAGGACTAATTGATTACATCATGCAGCCTAACTCGGAAATTGTGTACCGGCAGTTTCGTTCACAACAACAAAATCAAGAGTATGCGATGCAATTAATTTACTTAAAAAATAATCGCTCTCGTGCACTTAAAAGTTTTGTGCAATCGTTAAAGCAGTTCAGGATATAAAAATAAGCTTTGCCCACTTTTGGACAAAGCTTTTTATTCTAGTTGTTTATTCTTTTTTTGAACATAAAGGTAAACGGGCCAGCCACTCAGCGTCAATAAAATGCCAATGATTGCTAAAATTGGCTGTGTCAAAGTTGTGGTAATAACAACAAACAATGCACCGCAGATTGCCAAAATCGGTGGTAGTGGGTACCAGGGGATTTTATATGGCCGCTCTAAATCTGGATGTTTTTTGCGCAAAGCAAAAACGCCAGTGAACAAGAGAATTGAAAAGATCCACGAAACGTAAACTAGCATGTCAGTTAGTGAATCAAAGGTCCCTGAAAAAATCATAATTGTTGCGATGATGCATTCAAATAGCATGCTGTTAGTTGGGACGATTGTTTGATTATTTAACTTGCCAAAAAAGTTTGAGGCTGGCAGTTTCTTTTCTCTACCTAAAACATAGGGCATTCTTGAGCCTAACAAGAGGTGGCCGTTAATGGCACCAAAAACCGATACTAAGATTCCGGCAGCAATAATGGTTCCGCCTAGGTGGCCGAATAACTTTTGGGCCGTTAACAAGGCAGCACTTTGATTGCCCACTACTTGATTCCACGGAATAACTTTGACATAACTCCAGTTTAGCAAGGTATAAAAAATGGTAACGCCAAACAGACCCCAAATGATAGCCTGGGCTAAGGTTTTAGCGGGATTCTTGATTTCACTGGCAAGGTTACCTATACTAAGCCAGCCATCATAGGCAAAAAGAACTGCTAGCAAGGCTTGACCAAAAGCCGCTGTGCTACTGGCAGTAGTCAAATGAGGACTAGGCGCACCTGCTAATTGATTAGGGCCTTGATAAAAAAGTGCAAAAACAATAATCGCAATAATTGGTAACAGTTTAATTACCAAAGCTATTTTTTGCACCTGTGAACTTAACTTGGAGCCTAACCAGTTGATTACTAGCACTGTTAACATGACAAGCAAAGCAATAAGTGTTGTCGAACAATTTTTAAATTGTGGAATTTCTTTTAGTTGCGTTGCAAAGACAATTGAGAGGGCAGCAATGTTGGCTGGATAATAAATGATAATTAAGGACCAGCCAAATAAAAAAGAAACTTGCGGACCGTAAATCTTTTCGAGATATTTCACTGGTCCACCATCTTCAGGATAAACGGAAGCAAGTTCTGCAATACTGAGACCCGCCATTAATGTGATAAAACCAGCAAGTGGCCAAACTAAAATACTGAGCCAAGCATTGTGTGTTAGCGATGAGATATTTGCAATCTTGAAAAAAGCACCGCCCCCAATCATGGTTCCCATGACCGTTGCCAAAGCAGCGAAAAAGTTGAGTTGTCTTTTCATAATAATTACCCTATTTAAAAATTACAATAATTAATTGTAATTATAGGCTATGCCGTCCGAAATAAAAAGCAACAATTCACGGCAAATAGATTTTTAAGCAAAATTGGTCTAGTGCCCAAATTAGCATTAGGGTTGAAAACGCTCTAATTATTTCTGTGAATAGTATTTACAACTAGGTTTTTGTGTGCTAAATTAATTTTGACTATCGGATAGTTATTACTAGTAAATCACATAGTAAGCTAAACCTGTTTGTCACATAATAATAATCGTTGGACTAAGTCTGATTATGTTATGTGCACAAGCAGGTTTTTATTTTTCATTTTGGAAGGAGGGAAAAAGCGTGCATATTAAGCGTGGAATAAACAATAACGTTACCTTTGTAGTCGACGATGAAGGTAACGAACTAATTGTTACAGGTCGGGGAATCGCTTTTGGCAAGCATATCGGTGATGAAATTGATGAAAGTAAGATCGAGTATTATTTTCCAGTCTTACCCCATGAGATTTCTTCATCAATGGCGAAACTACTTGTCAACATTCCAATTGAGTACTATGCAATTGCCAATGATGTTGCTGACAAGGCAAAGGCAGACCTTAAACGGGAACTAAACCCAAGCTTGGTTCTTGCCTTAACCGATCACTTGTATCGGGCAGTCGAGCAAGCTAAAAAAGGGATTAGAATTACCAACCCGCTTTTTCTAGACATTAAAAGAATCTATCCTCAGGAATTCCAGGTAGGTCTTTTTGGGATTAATCTGCTTCAAAATATGACGGGCTGCCAACTTGATGATCAAGAAGCGGCTACAATTGCGCTTCATATTGTTAATAGTGAATCGGAAGGAGATAACCGTTTTAATAGTTACCGCATTGTGGAAATTGTGCACTGGGTTACTAATTATGTTTTCGATTATTTCAAGATCGATTTTGCTAAAAAAGCTGATCCCCTGTATTACCAACGCTTTGATACTCACGTTCGCTTTTTTGCTCAAAGAATTTTAAATAACGACTATAAAAATAATGATGACAACTCATCAATTTTATTCGTACTAACGGATAAACAATATCAAAGAGAAAAAGAGTGTGTGAATAGCCTTAGCGCCGCTTTTGAACAGAAATTTAACATTAAAATTTTTCTAGAAGAACGGGCGTATTTAGTGCTTCATATTCACAACATGTTAAGTAACATTATTTCAAAGGAGAAGTAAGATGGGAAAATATGCCGAATTAGGCAAATTTATTGTCAAAAATGTGGGTGGAGAAGACAACGTCGTCTCGCTCATCCACTGCTTTACCAGATTGCGCTTTGTGCTAAAGGATGATAGCAAAGCAAATTCAGCTGCACTTAAAGCCAATAAGGAAATAGTTGATACTATTGAAGCTAATGGTCAATATCAAGTTGTGATTGGCATGCACGTAGAGGCCGTTTTTGACGATATTAATCAAATTTATCATTTTAGCGGTGGTGAGGCCATCAAAGACGAAGCTGCTTTAGAAGAGGATTCGGCCAAAATCGCTAACAAAAAGTCTTTATGGGATAAAGCAGTTGACCTGTTATCAGGAATTTTTGTCCCAATTCTTGGTGTTTTGTGTGCTAGCGGAATGATTAAGGGCCTATTAGCCATTTTAACAACTGCTGGTATTTTAAAAGTGACCGATGGAACCTACATTATTTTATATGCGATCGGTGATGCCCTTTTTTATTTCTTCCCCGTATTTTTAGCTGTTACTGCTGGGAAAAAATTTCACGTTGATCAAATGACATCACTGGTTATCGCAACTGCCATCATTTATCCAACTTTGCTCAAGGCGATGACGGGCAAGCCACTTACTACGGTGATGCCAGGGACAATTTTACAAGCGAAGACTTATATCACATTTTTACATCTTCCGGTGTTGCTGAATAATTATACTTCGACGGTTATTCCGATAATTTTGGCTCTATGGGCAGCTTCATACGTACAAAAATTTGCTAAGAAAATTAGTCCTACTTCGGTGGCCAATTTTTTAGTCCCGATGATTACAATACTGGTAACTGTACCACTGACGCTGTTAATTGTTGGACCAATTTCAACTTGGCTTTCTAATATCGTTGCTTGGATTGTCCAAGCTTTATACCACTTTAGTCCAATTTTGCTCGGTGCCTTCATTGGCGGAACTTGGCAAATTTTAGTCATTTTCGGTATTCATAATGCAATCATCCCAATCGTCTTAAATAATCTTGCTACGCAAAAGTTTGATGTCATCTTTGCGGCAAACATTGCTTGTCCGTTTACTCAGCTCGCCGCTTTATGTGCATTAGCTTTAATTATTAAGAATACTAAGCAAAAAGATAATGCAATTGCTTCGATCTTTCCAGCAATCTTTGGAATTACTGAGCCTGCCATTTATGGAGTTACTTTACCACTGAAAAAACCTTTCATTATTAGTTGTCTTTCATCAGCTATTGGCGGAATTTTAGCCATGTTAATGGGAGTAAAATTTTATCAAATGGGTGGTCAAGGAATTTTTGCCTTTCCGTGCTACCTGTCACCGCATGCCACTAACTTTTCGGGTATTATCAGTGCCGTTATTGTGGTTGCGATTTCGATGGTCGTTTCTTTTGTTTTGACCTTAGTATTTTGTAAACCAAAGAAAGCAAAAGTTACAGCATAAATTGTCATTATCCTGTTGATAATAAGGAAAGGAAAATTATTGATGACTACAGTTGATTTACAAGGTAACCCCTTTTTTCTTTCAGATAAGCAAATCACCCATTTGAAGCAAGTACTAGCTAACATGTCAATTAGGCAAAAAGTGGGACAGATGTTTTGTTTACTTGGTAAATATGAAAATGAAGCTGAGTTGAAAAAGGTAATTGATACTTATCAGCCCGGTGCAATGATGTATCGACCACAAAAAAGCACTAAAATTCAGGCTTTGCAACGTTTTATTCAAGAATACTCACCTATTCCATTATTGCTTGGTGCCAACCTTGAGTCTGGTGGTGATGGTATCGGATTAGATGGTACATTTTATGGCCGCCAGCTTGAGGTGGCAGCTTCCGGTGATACCAAAAATGCCTACCGTCTCGGCTTGATTGCGGCACGAGAAGGTGGTGCCGTAGGGTGCAACTGGTCTTTTGCCCCTGTAGTTGATGTCAATCTAAATTTTGCTAACCCAATTATCAATGTCCGCACTTACGGTAACGATCCGGAAAAAGTAATTGCAATGGCTTTAGAGTATATGAGAGCATGCCAAGAAAGAGGCATGGCAGTTGCAATTAAGCATTTTCCAGGTGACGGTGTTGATGATCGGGATCAGCACTTATTAACATCTGTTAATTCCTTGAGCGTTTCTGAATGGGATAAAACATATGGTCATATTTACGAAGAAATGATTGCTCATGGGGCATTAACATTAATGGCTGGGCATATTTATCAGCCAGCTTATACCAGATACTTTAACCCTCAAATTGCGGATGAAGATATTTATCCCGGTTCGTTATCTTATGAACTATTGCATGATTTATTACGGCAAAAACTTGGCTTTAATGGTTTAATTTCTAGTGATGCAACTAATATGGCTGGCTTTAGCTGTCAGGGTAAAAGAAGTGAATTGCTTGTTCGGGCAATCAACGCTGGTTGTGATATGCTCCTGTTTACGCGAGACTTGGAAGAAGATTTTAATTTTGTTCTTGCTGCAGTTAACAATGGCACCATTTCTTCGGCTCGCTTAGATGAAGCCGTCACGCGAATTTTGGCAACTAAAGAAACGTTAAATTTATTTGTCAAACAAAAAAAGCATACTTTGGTGCCTGATCGCGAGGCATTGAAAGTATTAAAGTGCGAGCAGCATGTTGCTTGGGCCAAAGAACTGGCAGATGAATCGATTACGCTAGTTAAGAATAAGGAAAATGCTTTACCCTTAACCCTAAAGAAAAATAAGCGCATCCTTGTATTTGTGCTAGGGGATGTTGTTAGTGCCAGCGGGAAGCCACCTGTTTCGAAACTGTTTATTGAGCAATTAAAAAAAGAGGGCTTTGAAGTCACCTTGTTTGATGAACATGATGAAGAGCTCAAGCAGCTGATGGTTAATGGTGCAATTAAGAAGATTAAGTCTAAGTTTGATACCGTTATTTATTTTGCCAATGTCAAAACGGCTAGTAATCAAACAACGGTTAGGTTAAATTGGCTTAAACCAATGGGCTTTAACGTGCCATGGTTTATCCATGAATTACCGACAATTTTTATTTCTGTGGCCAATCCCTATCATTTACAGGATGTTCCAATGGTTAAAACTTATATTAATGCATATACTGCTAATGATTACGTACCAGTGATTTTAGTTGATAAATTAATTGGTAAGTCGCCTTTTAAGGGTAAAAGCCCGGTTAATGCCTTTTGTACTTACTGGGATACTCATCTTTAACTAGGCTGATTGATCATGCTTAAATAAACTGAAATAATGTAGCATATTTGAAAGCAATTTCAAGTGTGCTATTATTTTTTTAGAGAACTATTGGGCAAGGTTGCCTTGGGTAATAAGGAGAGAAAATGACTAAGATTACTGTTATTGGTAGTATTAATCTAGATACCAATTTGCGCGTTAAGCAAATGGTTAAACCAGGCGAAACGATTCATGCAAAAGAGCATTATTCTGCTGCTGGTGGCAAGGGAGCAAATCAGGCCGTTGCTGCTGCTCGCTCAGGCTGCGAAGTTAACTTTATCGGCGCGGTTGGAAATGATGCACCCGGAAAAGAAATGCTAGGGCTTTTAAAGCAAGAAGGAATCGATACTTCTGGTGTAAAAGTGATTAACAATGAATCAACGGGTCAGGCATTCATCACCGTTGATGATGCTGGGCAAAACTCAATCACAATTTATTCTGGAGCTAACTCTGGCTTTAATGCTGATGATGTAGCTGAAAAGCGTGACTTATTGGGCCAAAGCGATTATGTGATTGCCCAATTTGAGACGCCAGTTGAAGCCACAATTAAGGGCTTTGAAATTGCGCACGCAGAAGGAATAAAAACTATTTTGAATCCGGCGCCAGCGATGACCGAAATTCCTTCTGCTTTGTTAAAGCAGACTGATCTTATCGCACCAAATGAAACTGAGGCGGCTACAATTACCGGTGTTCAAGTACGTGATGAAGAAAGTGCTAAAAAAGCAGCAGCGAAGTTACATGCTCTTGGCGTCGAAGCAGTGATTATCACCATTGGTTCAAAGGGTGCCTTTTATGATTACAATGGTCAAAGTGAATTGGTGCCAGCGTTTAAGGTTAAAGCCGTTGATACTACAGCTGCTGGAGATACTTTTATCGGTGCAATGACTAGCATCCTTAAGCCTGATTTTTCTAATTTAAAAGAGGCAATTATTTTTGCCAATAAGGCGTCATCGTTAACCGTACAGCGTTATGGTGCTCAGCCATCGATTCCCTATAAAAAAGAAATAGAACAAGTTGACTAGATTTTTTCATAGTTTACGGGTCTTTTGACTAGCATAATCATTAGATTAGTAAAAAATAGTTTAACTTACACGTGGTAAAAATTATAATTAAGATGAACTTGTTGGTGCAGCATGAATTTAAGCTGTCCAATTAGCACAGAAAGGACATCTATTATGACTACTAAAATTGGTATTATTGGCGATGGGCACGTTGGCTGCACCGTTGCACATGAATTAATTGTTTCAGGATTAGTTGATGACTTGGTAATGATTGATCTTAATGAGGGCAAGGTTAACGCTGATGCTGTCGACTTTGAAGATGCAATGGCTAATTTACCCAACCACGTCAATATTACGGTTAATGATTACAGTGCACTTAAAGATGCAGAAATTGTGATCAGTACATTGGGTAAGATTTCGCTTGAATCAAAGGGCGATCGTTTCCAAGAGCTTGAATACAATAAGAAGCAATTGCAGCCAATCACTGAATCAATTAAAAAAAGTGGCTTTAACGGTATTTTATTGGTTATTTCTAATCCAGTTGATGCTATTACCAACCTTTATCAACAATTAACGGGCTTACCAAAAGAGCGGGTTATCGGAACGGGTACACTGCTCGATACTGCGAGAATGAAAAAAGTGGTTGCTCATAAATTTGATGTTGATCCCCGTTCAGTTAGCGGTTTTGCCTTGGGTGAACACGGTAATTCACAGTTCACTGCTTGGTCAACGGTTAAGGTATTAGAAAAGCCTATTTCTGAACTTGCTAAGTCCGCTTCTTGGGAACTGACAGATTTAGAAGATGAGATTGTCCGTGGTGGTCAAACCGTCTTCATGGGTAAGCACTACACTAATTATGGCGTTTCTGCAGCTGTTGTTAGAATTGCTCGGGCAATTCTGACTGACTCACGGACTGAATTGCCGGTTTCAAGTTATCAAGAAAAATATGGCACTTACATGTCATACCCAGCAATTGTTGGTCGGTGCGGTATTGTTGCTCGCGTTGAATTAAACTTAACGCCAGACGAAGAAAGTCTTTTGCAAAAATCCGCTGAAACAATCAAAGAAAAATCTCAAGCCTAGTTTAAATTGTAAGAAGTATTACTGGGTAAAGCGTCCTTTAAAATGGACGCTTTTTTATTGCCCTAATTGCTTGAACTACTAGGAAAAGTCGCGCAAAGCAATTTCATTGACAAAAAGTAAGTATAAGAATAGCATTAACTTTATCAACTGTTTTACTTGAAGGAAGTGCGATTATGGCTCAAATTTTAAACACTGTACAATGCAAAAATGTCTGTTTGTCTAACTCATTTGTATTTAGCCGGTGGGGAAATTTGTGTGTCGCTTAAAAACGGTTTAATTAGCAATCTGCAGTTCTAGTGTAATTTGCGGATTATTGTTTTTATTTGTTAGGTAAGACCCATGAATCCTCGCGATGATTGGGTCTTTTTCTTTTGGAGTGGGGGAGAGAAAATGAGCTGGCAGATCATTACTCAAAGTTTGCCAATTTTTTTAAAAGCCTTTGAACTGACCCTCTGGCTTTCCTTAATTGGAATCCTGGGGGCAATTATCGTTGGTGTGATTAGCAGTTTAGTGCAGTACTTTAAAGTGCCGGTCTTAAGCCAACTATTGGCGGCTTATGTTGAGTTGGCGCGAAACACGCCGTTATTAATTCAACTATTTTTCTTGTATTATGCTTTTCCAGTAATTGGGTTAAAAATGTCAGCGATGACTTGTGGCATCATTGGCCTGATTTTTCTTGGTGGAGCCTATATGGCGGAAGGATTTACCGGTGGGTTCACTGGCGTTAGTGCGACCCAAATTGATGATGGCAAGGCACTCGGGATGAATAATCTTCAGTTAGCCCGTTATGTGGTTTTTCCACAAGGTTTTGCCTTAAGCATGCCATCTTTAACTGCTAATATCATTTTTCTAATTAAAGAAACTTCGATTTTCTCAGTGATTGCAATTCCGGAATTAACCAATACGGCACTTGATTTAATTGGAATGTATTATCGTTCCAATGAATATTTGTTAATGCTGGTAATTGCCTACGCGATTATTTTAATTCCGGTAATCCTAATCCTGAACTACCTAGAAAGGAGAGTGCGCTATGGCACATTCGGCGATTGATGTCATTTTTACCGGCAACAATTTTGCCAGAATCCTCGATGGTTTATGGACATCTGTCTGGATTTCGGTAGTCAGCCTTGCGGTTGGTCTTATTTTGGGCACTTTATTTGGTATTTTACGTACAATGCCAAACAAAATTATTCGGTTTATTTTGCGACTTTATTTAGAATTTTTCAGAATTGTACCAACAATTGTTTTGCTATATTTGTTCTATTATATTTTGCCGCGTAGTTTTCATATCGATTGGCCAGCCAGCTGGATGGCGATTCTGGCTTTTGCACTGTGGGTCGCCGCGGAATTTAGTGATATTGTCCGCGGAGCACTTGAATCTGTTCCGCTTGTCCAAAAAGAATCGGGACTTGCGCTGGGACTTAGTCCGACGCAACTATTTCGGTATGTTTTATTACCGCAGGCAATGGAACTCGAACTGCCAGCTACGATCAACTTGGCAACCAGGGTTATCAAGACGACCTCTTTATTGATGATGATCAGTATTATGGATGTCATTGCGGTCGGACAACAAATAATTGAAGCCAATAACCAAAAATATCCGACAGCAGTCTTTTGGATTTACGGACTGATTTTCGTCCTGTATTTTGTAATCGATTATCCATTATCGCTTTGGTCAAAAAAGTTAGCTGCAAAACAGAAATAGGTGGATTAAATGACAAAAGAAATTTTGCACGTTGAAAATTTGAATAAGTATTACGGAGATCGGCATGTCTTGCATGATATTAACTTTACTCTCCATGAAGGCGAAGTACTAACCTTGCTTGGCCCATCTGGCTCAGGGAAAAGTACTTTGATCAGATGCTTGAATGGTCTTGAAGAATACAATGATGGGGCAATTTATTTTAAAAACCAAAAAGTTACGCCATCGGCTAAAAATTGGCAAAAATTGCGGCAGAAGATTGGCATGGTCTTTCAAAGCTATGACCTTTTTCCTAATCTAACGGTAATGGAAAACATTTTACTGGCTCCGACAAAGGTGCAAAAACGGCCTGAAGAAGAAGTCAAAAAAGAGGCGGAAAAACTATTAGCTAGAGTAGGTTTAACTGGCTATGTGGATTCATATCCACGGGAACTGTCAGGTGGACAAAAACAGCGAATTGCGATCGTACGGGCATTAGCTATGCACCCAGAAGTGATGCTATTTGATGAAGTGACAGCTTCACTAGATCCAGAGAAGGTGCGTGGTGTGTTACAAATCATGACAAACTTGGCCAAAGAAGAGCACAAGACAATGATTATTGTGACGCACGAAATGAACTTTGCCCGGCAAATTGCTGATCAAGTATTATTTTTAGAAAACGGACAGATTTTAGAAAATACTCCGGGAAAGGACTTTTTCGCACAGCCGCAAACAGCACGTGCGCGTGCCTTTTTGGCTAGCATGGATTTTTAAGGAGCAAGCATGAAAGTTAAAACAAAAAATAAGGTAATTAGTATAATTGTTGTTGCCGTAGTTTTAATTATTAGCTTTTTTGGGTTTAAATCCTCTTTAAATGAAAGTACGGGTGGCAGCGATAGCAGCGTTAGCGCAATCAAAAAACGGGGCGTTTTGCGTGTAGCAGTGTTTGGTGACTTGCCCCCATATGGTTGGGTCGACGACCACGGCTTTCGCAGGGGGTATGACTTGCGCTTAGCTAGAAAAATGGCTAAGGATCTTGGTGTAAAGATAAAGTTTACCCAGGTCAATGCCAATAACCGGGTTGATACGTTAAATTCAAATAAGGCCGATATTGTTCTTGCCAATTTTACGGTTACGCCTGAGCGAAAACAAGTGGTTGATTTTGCCAGACCTTACATGAAAGTTTCGGTCGGAGTTATTTCACCTAAAAGTGCGCCACTTAAAAGTGAGGCAGCTTTGAAGGGAAAGTCGATCATTGTTAATAAAGGGACAACCGCGGAAAACTATTTTACGGCAAGAGGCGGCGTCAATTTGCTGAAGTTTGATTCCAAAACGCAACAGTTTAATGCCCTGAAAAATAAGCGTGCGGCGGCTTTAGCCGATGACAACTCGTATCTTTATGCTTGGGTAAAGCGTAATCCGACTTATACGGTTGGAATTAAAAATATCGGGCCAAACCAGTATATTTCGCCAGCCGTGAAAAAAGGCAATAACTCTCTTTTAGATTGGACCAATAAAGAAATTACCAAGTTGACCAACCAGAAGTTCTTTACCGATGACTATAATAAGGAACTAAAACCGTATTTTGGTAAGGAAGTTAAGCCGAGTGACATTGTTTTAGATTAAAGATGCTGGTATAATAATTAAGTCTTGAAATATATTTTGGAAAATGTTATTGTATTAGACGTTAATCGATTAATCTATGACTTGCAATAAAGTCATGGCAAAGGAGTAATAAACATGAAACAAGGCATTCACCCAGATTACCAACAAGTTGTCTTTATGGATTCCGCAACAGGTGCTAAGTTTGTTGCTGGTTCAACCTTAAAGTCAAAAGAAACAGTAGATTACGAAGGTAAAACTTACCCATTAATTCGGGTTGAAATTACTTCAGATTCTCACCCATTCTACACTGGCAAGCAAAAGTTTGCTCAAGCAGATGGTCGAATCGAGAAGTTCAACAAGAAGTATGGTATGAAGAAGTAATATCTTTGATCTGGTGGAAGCAGTCCCATTGGGGCTGCTTTTTTACGTAAAACGTTAATATTATGCTGCTAACTAATAGTGTAATATTGATTTTAGCGGAATTTCTTTTTAGCTAGGAGAAAATTAGATGAAAATGCAACTGGCAGAAATTGCTAAAGCAATCAACGCGAATTGTGAGGGCAACGACCAAACTGTTATTACTTCTGTTGCCTTTGACTCAAGAAAAATCGCTGAGGGCGGATTATTTGTCCCGTTAGTCAGTGATCGGGATGGTCATGACTTTGTAAGCAGCGCAATTAATAATGGGGCTAGTGCTACTTTGTGGCAAAAAGGTCACCCTAATAAGCCCACAGATATTGCTGTCTTAGAAGTTGATGATCCATTAACAAGTATGCAAAAATTGGCGCAGTATTACCTAAATAAGGTTAATCCGACCGTAGTCGGCATTACGGGTTCAAACGGTAAAACTACTACTAAGGATATGACTGCGGCGGTTTTGGCCAAAAGATTTAATGTGCATAAGACAGATGCTAATTTTAACAATGAAATTGGCGTTCCAATGACCATTTTGGATATGAAGCCAAATACTGAAATTTTGGTTTTGGAAATGGGAATGGACCATGCGGGGCAGTTGCACCAACTTAGTGAATTGACTCACCCGGATGTTACGGTAATTACCATGATTGGTGAGGCTCACATTGAATTTTTAGGTTCACGTGAAAAAATTGCTGATGCGAAGATGGAAATTACCGATTTCCTGCGTGAGGACGGCGAGCTTATTTACAATGGTGACGAGCCGCTTTTGCGTGAGCGAGCTGAAAAGATTGACCAGTCAAAAGTTACTTTTGGTTTTGGTAAAAATGATACAGTGTATGCAACGGGTTTTAGAAGTTATAAACACCACGCCACATTCACGATTAACCAGTCAGACTGTAAGTTTACTATTCCAATGATTGGTAAGCATAATGTTTCAAACGCCCTGTCTGCTCTTTGCGTTGGTCGCCATTTTGGTGAAAGCGATGAAGAAATTGCTACTGCTTTAGCTAGCTTTACCCCAACTGCCAACCGGATGGAATGGGAAAAAGGCGATGTGGGTGAGGACATTATGAGTGATGTCTATAACTCGAACCCGACTGCTGTCCGTGCCGTTTTAAGTAGCTTTGGTCAGATCCAGGTTCCTGAAGGTAGCCGGCGCATTGCTGTCTTGGGTGACATGCTCGAATTAGGTGACAGATCAGCTGAGCTTCATGCTGGTCTTGCAGATTGCCTTGATCCGCAAGTGATTAACGAAGTATATTTATATGGCTCAGAAATGAAAAATTTAGCTGATGCTCTAAAAGAAAGTTACGAGCCAGAAAATCTACATTATTATAAAAAAGATCAGATGCAGCCAATGATAGCTGATCTGAAAAATGATATTAAGCCGCACGACATTGTTGTCCTGAAAGGATCACATGGTATGCACCTCGAAAAAGTAGTGGAGCGGCTTAGATAAGGAGAACTTAGTGAAATTTTCGGAATTAGGATTAAATGATGAGCTTCTAAAAGCAATTAAACGTTCAGGCTTTGAAGAAGCAACACCAATCCAAGAACAAACAATTCCTCTTGCTTTAGCAGGCAAGGACGTGATTGGCCAAGCTCAAACAGGTACTGGTAAGACAGCTGCCTTCGCTTTGCCAATTTTACAAAACTTAGACAAACACAATAAGGTAATTCAGGCGTTAATCATCGAACCAACGCGTGAACTTGCTATTCAAACACAAGAAGAACTTTTCCGCTTAGGCCGTGATGAAAAAGCGCGTGTTCAAGTAGTATACGGTGGTGCAGATATTGGCCGCCAAATTCGGTCACTTAAAAACCATGTTCCAGCTATTTTAGTTGGTACCCCTGGACGTTTGCTTGATCATTTAAAACGCAAGACCATTAATTTGGAAAACGTCAACACAATTGTTTTGGATGAAGCTGATGAAATGCTTGACATGGGCTTTATTCAAGATATTGAAAGTATTTTGGGCTATGTCAAAAACCGTAAGCAAACATTGCTCTTCAGTGCGACAATGCCAAAACCAATTCTAAATATCAGCGAAAAATTCATGCATGACCCTGAAATTGTGCGGATTAAGACTAAGGAATTGACGGCTGACTTAATTGATCAATACTTTGTCCGGTCAAAGGACTCAGAAAAATTTGATATTATGTGTCGTTTAATTGATGTTGAAAGTCCAGATTTAGCGGTTATCTTTGTTAGAACTAAACGCCGCGTTGATGAAGTAACGCGTGGACTGCAAGCTCGTGGGTATAACGCTGCCGGAATTCACGGCGACTTATCCCAAGCTCGCCGAATTAGCGTTTTGAAACGGTTCCGTTCTGGTAAATTAGATATCTTAGTTGCTACCGATGTTGCAGCACGTGGACTTGATATTTCAGGTGTTACCCATGTGTATAACTATGATATCCCTCAAGATCCAGATTCATATGTTCACCGCATTGGCCGTACTGGTCGTGCCGGTCAAAACGGTAGTTCAATTACTTTTGTTACGCCAAATGAAATTGGCTACATGCGGACAATTGAACAACTTACTAAGAAAAAGATGACACCTCTTCGTCCACCATCAGATGACCAAGCTTTCCGTGGCCAATTAAAGGTTGCCAAATCCAAGATTGAAGACCTGATGAAGGAAGACTTGACCAAGTATACTGACGATGCTAGTGAGTTGTTAGAAAACTATTCTGCAATTGATCTTGTTTCTGCATTCTTGAAGAACTTATCTAAGGACTCATCAAACGTTGAGGTTAAGATTAGTTCAGAAAAGCCGTTACCTTATAAGGGGGGCGGTCGTCGTGGCGGCGGCCGTGGTCGTGGTCATTATAGTCGCGGTCGTAATGGCGGTGGCCGCGGCGGCTATCGTGGTGGTGATCGCGGTCATGGTGGTCGTGGCAACTACCGTGGTGGTCGCTCGAACCGTTCCGGTGGCAGTCATAATTTCGTAATTAAGAACAAAAAAGATTAATAATTTTACTAAAAAAGAGTTGTGGTCATGTGCAGCTCTTTTTTTGTATTATAATTTTCTCAAGTGAGGTAAGAAAAAATGATTTTTGGCGTGGGCATTGATGCAGTTGAAGTTGAACGAGTAGCCAAGATTGTCGCTAAGGGTGATGGTTTTGCCAAAAAAGCTTTAACCCCGAAAGAATTCGCACAGTATCAAAAAATGGTTGGTAAACGAAAAGTTGAATATTTAGGCGGCCGTTTTTCACTGAAAGAGTCTTTTTCAAAGGCAATGGGTACTGGCTTAGGGGAAAAAGTCGGTTTAATGGATGTTGAAACCCTATGGGATGAAAACGGGCACCCGGTGACAACTTCGCCAAAATTCGATGGTCAAATTTTTTCGAGTATCACTCATGATAATCATGAAATAATAACTTTAGTTGTATTGGAGAAGTGAATATGGTTCCTGGAATACATCGTCCGGCAGCTGTTTATGTCGATTTAAGTGCAATTAAGCAAAATATTGAGCAAGAGTTAAACCACCTTGAGCCTGGGCAAAAATTATTTGCCGTAATTAAGGCTAATGCGTATGGTCATGGTGCCGTTAAAGTTGCTCAATTAGCCGCTAAAAATGGTGTCAGCGGTTTTTGCGTAGCAATTTTAGATGAGGCCCTTGAACTTCGCCGAGCGGGAATTACCCAGCCAATTTTGGTCCTGGGAGTTACCCCTGAAGAATATGCCACCTTGGCGGCCAAAAATGATATATCACTGACTGTGCCTGACTTTGAATGGCTAAATACAGCAGACCAAGCGCTTAACAATACCGGTTTGCAATTAAAAATTCATCTGGCGGTTGATTCAGGAATGGGGCGGATTGGTTTTAGCGAGGATGAGGAATTTCTCCAAGCTAATGACTTTTTGCTTGATAACCCGCACTTCGAAGTAGAAGGCTTGTTCACGCACTTTGCTTCTGCGGATAGCAGTGATGATACCTACTTTAAAACCCAGGTAGAACGGTTCGAGCACCTTAAAAGTTTACTGAAAGTAAAACCTAAATGGATTCATGTGGATAACACGGCGGCCAGTATCTATGGCAAAAAGGTGCATAGTGATTTAGTTCGGTTTGGTATCGGGCTTTACGGCCTTAACCCATCCTCAAATCCAAGTACTCCGGATTTACCAGCACAAATTAGACTTAAACCAGCATTATCTTTGGAGAGTGAACTAGTCCAGGTTCACACTATTCACAAGGGACAAGGTGTTGGTTATGGTTCAACTTATATTGCTGATTGTGACCAAATTATTGGTACAATTCCACTAGGTTATGCAGATGGGTTTATCCGCAAATTTCAAGGCTTTAAAATCCAGGTCGGAGACGAATATTGTCCAATTGTAGGGCGGATTTGCATGGATCAGCTGATGGTACGTTTACCCTATGAGATGCCGACCAAAACTAAAGTAGTTTTGATTTCAAATGATCCTACTGCTCCGAATAATATTAAGGCTGCGGCGGACTATGTTGATTCAATTCATTACGAAGTGGCTTGCTTACTAGACGACCGCTTGCCACGCATCTACCGTGAAGGATAAATTGGCTAGATATTTTTATTTAGTATTTCTAGCTTAAATGATTAAATAAATATCAGTCGAAGACTTAGAGGGACAATTTAGTCATGATGTATTAACTTATTTACTTGAAGAAAATAGTAAGGGTAGCCATCTATCGTCTAAATCTGTGTCCTTTAAAAGTTAAAAGCATATAAAAAGCGACTAATTTCTCAAATTAAGAGAAGTTAGCCGCCTTTTTGCTATTAGAAAATAGTTAATCTAACAAAGTTTTGCTAGTTACAATTATTGATAGTTAATCATCAATTGGCTTACTCATAAATACGCCAGGATTTTCATCACTCATAATCGTCATCCCTGCCTGCAAATCTTCGATTTCTGCTACTACGTAGCTCTTTGCTTCCAAGCGCTTCACGATCAATTTCATCGTGTCTTCTGTTACTCCGGCTGGCAAAGTAAAGAGAATTCGCCGAACAAAATTGTCATTAACCTCGGCCGAGGAGGCATCGAGACTCATTACACCAGCAATTTCTGAATATTTACTAATTGCTTTTGCCATTTTAACTAGATTACCGCGAGAATTATCGGTTAAAACAGTCAAAACATATGACCCAGTCTTGATGTTCCAAGCATCGGATAACATATCAAGCAAGCGGGAGTGCGTTAAAATACCATAAAATTTATTTTCTTCGTCTAAAACCGAAATATATGGTAAATCCTTAATTGTGAAGAAAACTTTAAAAAATGGTGAATTAACTTTAATTGTTTTGGTGGCGTTTTTGAGCAGGTAGGTAACCGGCAAACTCATGTCTTTACCCTGAGATTTATGGCGGTAGATGTGCATCTTATAAATGTTTCCGCGGAAAATCGTCCCAGTATCATCTAAGATAGGCACACACCGATAGCCAGAGTCTTCTAAAATTTTAAGTGCTTCTTCAAGTGTTGCGTGTTCGTTAACTGTAGTTAGATAATCTTTTTTGATAACTAAAGATTTAATCAGCATGAAACTGCCTCCATTTTAAAAATAATCTGATTAGTCAACCATCACTCAAATGGTTTTTATTAAATAAAAATTAGAATAATTTTATTGAACAAATAGAGTTTAGCACGAGCTTGCCAAATTAAAAAGCTTTTTTATCGACTGAAATCAAAGTGTAATAGTCTTGGGCAATTTGCTTTTGGCAGGATGTGCTATTATTAAGTGCGACTAAAAGTAAGGGGTAATTTGATGAAAATAATTGCTGGCCTGGGTAATCCAGGCAGAAAATATGATGGTACAAAGCACAATACTGGTTTTATGGCGGTTGACCATTATTTACGGAAAAATGCGCTTGAACTTGAACGGGAAAAGTTCGAGGGTAAATATACAAAACAAAAAATTAATGGTGAAGATATTATCCTGCTTGAACCACAAACTTATATGAATGATTCTGGACGATCGGTCGCTCAGTTTGCCCGTTTTTTCAAGGTTGAGCCACAAGATATCTTGATTATTCATGATGATATGGATATGCCATTGGGCAAAATCCGCATTCGTGCAAATGGTAAATCAGGCGGTCATAATGGTATTAAGAGCATTATCCGTGATCTAGGTTCTAGTAATTTCAACCGCTTGAAAATTGGAATTAGGCACCCAGATAATGTTACTGAAGCCAGTGTTATTTCGTGGGTCTTGTCCCCGTTTAATGCTGAGCAAAAAGACTTAATGGATGCTGCTTTTGAAACTAGCAGTGAGGTCATTGCCGATTTTATTGCTGGTAAAAGCAGTCAGTTTTTGATGAATAAGTATAACTAAATCATGCGTTTGACAGACTTAATCGAAAAAGATCAGGATTTAACCGCGTTTATTGCCAAAGCGGCACAAGTTAAAAACTCACTAATCACGGGCGCTAATGCCGGTGCTTTTAGTCTGCTCTTATGTCAGATTGTAACGACACTCAAGCAGCCTTTAATATTAATTGAGGAAAACGAAAATAAAGCTCAGAAACTGTATAGTGAATTAAATGCGGTTATGCCGGATAATACTGTTCAGATTTTTCCACTTGATGCAACAATTGCTACGCAAACCGCTGTTAGTTCTCCTGATGAATTGAGCAGCAGAATTCAAACGCTGAACTTTTTGTTAAGCAAGCAAATGGGAATTGTGGTAACGACGCCGCAAGGAATGCAGTATCAACTTTCACAGCCTGAACAATATCAAGCTACTAGAAGAGCCTTTACTCCGGGTAAAGAGTTTGAATTATCTGAACTAACCAACTGGTTAATTCAAGCAGGTTATCGGCGGGAAAACTTGGTTGCGCGGCCGGGTGAATTTGCTCTAAGAGGAGATATCCTTGATATTTACCCGCTTGATCGCGAAAATCCGATCAGAATCGAGTTCTTTGGTGACGAAATCGATACGATTAAGGAATTTGACCTAGCAAGTCAGCGCAGTCAAAAGCAGGTAGAAGAAGTTACGATTGGGGCAGCGCAAGACCGTGTATTTACAGCTGCTGACTTTAGTCGTGCGGCGAAAATGATTACGAAGGCAATGGGCGATGCCCCCGCTCCAGAAGAGGCCGTCAAAGACCACTTTACCCAAATTCTGGATGAATTAAATGGCGGGACTTTACCGCAAAATTATGCTTTCTTAGTTGATTTTTTACTAGCAAAACCAAGTAGCTTACTGGACTATTTAGATTCGGATGGGTTAATTTTACTTGATGATTGGCCGTTAATTGATCAAGCAGTAAAGACAGTTGACCAACAAAATGCCGGCTTTATCGATGATGAATTAAAAACCGGTGCAATGCTGCCAGGGCAGCAATTACGGGCTGACTTTCATCGCATTTGGTCCAAAGATCAACATCACCACATTTACTTTTCACTCTTTCAGCGTAGCATCGGCCGCGTAAGACTTGGACAGTTATTTGATTGGCAGACACGTGAGCCGCAACAGTTTTTCAGTCAAATGCCGCTAATCAAAACTGAAATTGAGTCGTACCAAAGAAACGGCCAAACGGTTGTCTTACAAGCAGATAATCCTAAACGGGCGCGGCAGATTAGTCAGACGATGGCCGAATTTGGGATGGATATTCCGGTGGTTAATGCGGCAGATATTTCTGAGCAGCAAACACAAATTATTGTGGGTTCATTTACTAGCGGCTTTACGCTGCCAAATAATAATTTAGTTTATCTAACAGAACATGAACTGTTTAATAAAACCACCCATCACAATCGCCGAATTAAAACACTGGAAAATGCCCAGCGTTTGCGCAATTATACGGAGCTTAAGCCTGGTGATTATGTTGTTCACGTCAATCACGGAATTGGTCGCTTTAAAGGAATTAAGACCCTAGAAAATAATGGGGTTAAACGTGATTATATTACAATCACTTATCAACATGGCGATCAGCTCTTTGTGCCAGCGGATCAACTGAAATTAGTTCAAAAGTATGTTGCTTCGGAAGGTAAGACGCCACATGTTAACAAGCTAGGCGGAACAGAATGGGCTAAAACCAAACGCAGGGTTCAATCGAAGGTGGAAGACATTGCGGATGACTTGATTGATTTATACGCCAAGCGTGAATCTGAAAAGGGCTTTGCATATTCTCCCGATGATAGTTTGCAACGCGAATTTGAGGATGCTTTTCCGTACGTAGAAACACCTGACCAATTGCGTTCACTGAAAGAAATCAAGCATGATATGGAGCAAGATAAGCCGATGGACCGCCTATTGGTGGGGGATGTTGGCTTTGGTAAAACCGAGGTGGCATTGCGCGCTGCTTTTAAGGCTATTCAGGACAATAAACAGGTAGCTTTTTTGGTACCAACTACCATTTTGGCCCAGCAACACTATGAAACAATCCAAGATCGGTTTAAAAACTTTCCGGTCAATTACGCTGTTTTATCCCGCTTTCAAACTCCAGCTGAAGCTAAAAAAATCACAACGGGGTTAAAGGATGGCAAAATTGATATGGTCGTTGGAACGCACCGGTTATTATCGAAGGATGTCCAGTTTAAGGATCTCGGATTGCTAATCGTTGATGAAGAGCAGCGCTTTGGCGTTAAACATAAAGAGCGGCTAAAGGAATTAAAGGCCAATATCGATGTCTTGACTTTGACGGCAACGCCAATTCCGCGAACGCTTCACATGTCAATGGTGGGAGTGCGTGATTTATCTGTTATGGAGACACCGCCATCTAACCGTTATCCGATTCAAACTTATGTGATGGAACAAATTCCTAGCGTCATTAAGGATGCCTGTTTGCGCGAAATGCAGCGCGGTGGCCAAGTCTTTTACTTGCACAATCGCATTGATGATATTGATGAAGTTGTTAGTCATTTAGAAGATTTGATGCCAACGGCTAGGATTGTGAGTGTCCATGGGCGCATGAGCAAGAACCAGATGGAAGATATTCTGTACCGTTTCTTGAATCGTGAATTTGATATTTTGGTGACCACCACAATTATTGAAACAGGCATCGACATGCCCAACGTTAACACAATGATTATTGAAGACGCCGACCATTATGGGTTAAGTCAGCTATACCAGTTGCGTGGTCGCATTGGCCGGAGCGCACGGCTAGCCTATGCTTATTTCTTGTATCAGCCTAATAAGGTGCTCACAGAAATAGGGGAAAAGCGGCTTGATGCCATTCGTGATTTTACCGAGCTTGGTTCGGGTTTCAAAATTGCGATGCGTGATTTGTCAATTCGCGGAGCAGGCAATATGCTGGGTGCCCAGCAGCACGGCTTTATTGATAGTGTTGGGTATGACTTGTATTCACAGATGCTGGCAGATGCCATTAAAACGCGTAAGGGCAAGAAAAAGCTTAAAAAGAGTAACGCAGAAATTGATCTGGGCTTGGAAGCATATATTCCAGAAAGTTATATCGCTGACCAGGAAGAAAAGATCGAGTTCTACAAGAAGATTAAGGCGGCTGATGTTGATGAAATTGCACAAATTCAGGATGAGTTAATTGATCGCTTTGGTGATTATCCGGAGCCGGTTGAAAACCTCCTCGCAATTTCAAAATTGAAGACTGAGGCTGATCTGGCACAGGCTTTAACTATTACTAAAAGCAATAATCAAGTCAAAGTTGAATTTGATAACGAGGCAAGCCGAGAGCTGGAAGGACCGAATATTTTTAAAGCCTTGGAACATGTGAGTTTAAAGGCTAGAATTAACTTATCGCCGCAAAAACGGTTAATTGTTTTATTAGAATTGCCAGCTAAAATTCAGAGCAGACAGCTTTTTAATGAATTAACAACATTTATGGCCGGCGCTAATGATATTATTCAAAGATAATTTGAGGTAAAAAAATGAGAATAGATAAATTTTTAAAAGTTTCCCGTTTGGTCAAAAGACGTCCTGTAGCTAAGGAAATGGCTGATCAGGGTCGAATCAAAGTTAATGATAAGGTGGTTAAGTCGAGTTACGATGTCAAGATTGGTGATGTTATTGAAGTCGGCTATGGCGCTAAAGAAGTAAAAGCCAAGGTCTGTGACATTAAGGAAACAACCAAAAAAGCAGAAGCAAGTGAACTATACGAATTAGTTGATTAATTACTTTGTTATTTAATGACTTTTATAAGTGGTCTTGCTATAATGAAATTAGTAATTTTAGTAATAGAAGGAAAAAATTATGAAAGGACCACGTATTTACAATTCGCTTAGTCCAGAAGAGCGAGTTGCACGCTTGAGAAAAAAGCAGGAAAAACGGGAAAAAGAAGTACATCGTGTTCGACGTAACAGGATTATTGCGGCTTTTTTAGTTTTGTTTGCCTTTTTAGGCATTCAACTAGCAGTTACGCATGCGCAAACTAACCGCATTAATGAGCAAGTGCAAACGTCTAAGAAATCGTTAAAGCAGATTAATAATCAGAAAAAGATTTTATTGGCTAAACGCGATGACTTGAAGGATCCTGACTACGTGGCCAAACTTGTTCGCTTCAAGTTCTTGTATTCTAAGCCAAATGAAACAGTTTATAATTTACCTGAGGACAAAGATAATAATTAATGAAATACCAAGTAGGACAGCGCGTTACTGGTAAAATTAACAACATTACCGATTTAGGCATCTTCGTATCGCTACCGCAAAATACTTCGGGCCTTATTCACCATAATGATTTTGGCGATAACTGGCTGCATGAAAAGCGCCACTATCAGGTCGGAGAGACGATTAGGGTAGTCGTAATTAATAACTTCAAAGGTAAAATAGGGTTATCAAAAACGCGGATTAATGATCCTAGTTTAATTGACCATACTAATGAATTTTCAACCACCAAAAAAGAAGACTTCTTAACCGTTTTAGCTAAGACAGTTGCTGATGCCGAAAAGGAAATTAACAAATTACAGCAAGAATTGACCGATTATGCTAGTTGATGATTTTTTTAAGCGTCATGGGTTGCCCCTTGAGAATAAGACGCTCGTAGTTGCTACTAGTGGCGGCCCCGATTCGATGGCACTACTAGATATGCTGGAGGAACTTCAGTCGCTGTATCATTTAGCCATCATTGCGGCCCACTTGGATCACCAATTACGTGCTGATTCCGCTCGTGAAAGTGAAGTAATTGCAGCTTATTGCCGTGACAAGCCAATTAAGGTGGTTAATGGGTTGTGGCCGACTGCTTTACATCCCCAAAAAGGAGTTGAAGCTGCCGCCCGCGAATATCGGTACCACTTTTTAGTGCAAGTGATGCAAGAAAACAACGCCGATTATCTCTTGACTGCACATCATTGTGACGATCTTTTAGAAAATATTTTATTGAAGTTTATTCGTTCGGGAAATCCAAGTGAAATGAATAGCTTACAGGCCGTAACTAAAATGAAAGACAGGACGCTCTTGCGTCCGTTTTTGTCTTTAGAAAAAGAAACGCTGCTGAAATATGATCAGGAAAAGCAGATTCCGTATGTGATTGATGAGACCAACAATGAAGACGACGTTTTGCGTAATCGTCTGCGCCATCACCTTGTTCCATTATTAAAACAAGAAAATCCTCAAATTGGTCAGAATGCTCTGCGCTTTACTAACCAGCTTAATTTGGTAGATTCATTGGTTGAGTTAGAATTTAGCCAGCTCGGACAGCCAGAGAATTTTTTAGGAATTGCTTACCGCTTCAAAACTTCGCATCTTGCATCTTTATCTAAAAAGCAGCAGCTTTTTTACTGGCAGTATTTTATTTGGCAAAAATTTCATATTCGCGTCAATGAGCATTTAGGCGAGTTTAACTTAATTACTTACCAAGCCTATTTTTATCTTTACCAAAATAATTTGCCACCGCAAGAAAAACTGCATCATGTTAGTGTGGGGCAAAAGTTCGATTTTAATAACCGCCACTGCTTAATTGCAACCAGGCCGTGTACTTCTGGCAAGCTAGTTGGACGGTTTTATGCTCCAGCTAGTGCAGCTCTAGTCGTTGGTTCATTAACTCCCGGCACGCGGCTGGAGTTAAAATCCGGGCAGCACGTTAAAAGCAAGAAAAAATTTGCTGCTAAGGGAATCCCCAATGTTTTACGCCCATACTGCTTGGCAGTGTTAGCAGATGAGGTGCCCGTTTTTGTTGAAAAAACGTATGTTAAGCAAAATAAGCGAACTGAATTGCAGCAATATTATTTATATGACAATATTTAATAAGATATTTTAAAATATTAGAGCATCACTGAAATTTGTGTTAAACTTTTATTCGTATATCCTTAGGAACTTTGCGGAGGTTTTTTATGAAAAATAACCGGAATCGGCTGTTTTCAAACGGCTTGTTCTATATTGTTGTTTTCCTGTTATTATTGGGGGGAATCAACTGGGCACTTGGTGGAACTGATAATTCCGGTGGTAGTGAAAACATTAGCTACTCGGAATTTGTGAAGGATTTAAATGACGGAAAAGTTAAAAACTTTAACGTTCAGCCTTCCAATGGTGTTTACACTGTATCAGGCAGTTACAAGACTGCACAGGGTACCAAGGGACAGTCAAAAAATAGTTTTGACTTCTTTAATGGTAATTCTGGTTCTAAAGTAACGCGTTTTTCGACAACGATGTTGCAAAATGATTCAAGTGTTTCGAATGTTCAAAACTTAGCTGAAAAGAGTGGTACAAAGATGACCACTCAGGGCGAATCACAGTCTGGTAATTGGATTTCCACGATTGTGATGCTTGTGCCAACCATTTTGTTCATCGTGATGCTTTGGATGATGATTAGTCAAAGCAGTGGCGGTGGCCGTGGT
Organism: Lactobacillus sp. B4026; assembly: GCF_026535825.1. NCBI lineage: Bacteria > Bacillati > Bacillota > Bacilli > Lactobacillales > Lactobacillaceae > Lactobacillus > Lactobacillus sp. B4026. The sequence goes on along the minus strand of NZ_JAFNPD010000006.1, from coordinate 83,361 downwards.
GGTAACGGCGGCATCATGAATTTTGGTCGCTCACACGTTAAGCCAGAAGATCCGAAGAAAAATAAAGTTCGATTCTCTGATGTTGCAGGTGAAGAAGAAGAAAAGCAAGAATTGGTTGAAGTGGTTGAGTTCCTTAAGAATCCAGCCAAATTCACCAAGCTTGGTGCTAAAATTCCGTCTGGTGTTTTGCTTGAGGGTCCTCCGGGTACTGGTAAGACCTTACTTGCGCGGGCAGTTGCTGGTGAAGCCAATGTACCATTTTTCTCAATTTCTGGTTCAGACTTTGTAGAAATGTTTGTCGGTGTTGGTGCCAGTCGTGTACGTGATTTATTTACCAATGCTAAGAAAAATGCACCAAGTATTATCTTTATCGATGAAATTGATGCAATCGGTCGTCGTCGTGGTAGCAATGCCAGCGGTGGTGGTAACGATGAACGTGAACAGACCTTAAACCAGTTGTTAGTTGAAATGGATGGTTTCGAGGGCAATGAAGGTGTTATTGTTATTGCCGCAACTAACCGGTCCGATGTATTGGATCCAGCTTTGCTTCGTCCTGGTCGTTTTGACCGGAAAGTCTTGGTTGGCACTCCGGATGTTCGCGGACGTGAAGCTATTTTACGGGTTCACGCTAAGAACATGCCGTTAGCTGACGACGTTGATTTAAAAGAAATTGCGCGCCAAACACCAGGTTTTGTTGGTGCCGACTTGGCCAACCTGTTGAATGAAGCTGCATTGCTTGCGGCTCGGCGCAATGGCAATGAAATTACTGCAAGTGATTTAGATGAAGCTGAAGATCGTGTCATTGCCGGCCCAGCTAAGCGTAATAGCATGATTTCTAAGAAAGAGCGTCAGCGAGTTGCCTTTCACGAAGCCGGTCACTCCATTTGTGGGCTGGTCTTAAGCGATTCACGGACAGTTCGTAAAGTTACTATCGTACCTCACGGACGGACTGGTGGTTACAACCTGATGTTGCCAAAAGACGATCAGTTCCTGTTGACTAAGAAACAATTAATGGAACAAATTGTTGGTTTAATGGGTGGTCGTGCAGGTGAAGAAGTTGTTGTTGGTGACCAATCAACTGGTGCCTCAAATGACTTCGAGCAGGCAACGCAAATTGCTCACAGCATGGTTGTTAATTACGGTATGACCGATTCTTTAGGAATGGTTGAGCTTGAAAAAGAGGGCGAAACTAATCCATACGGCTTTAAACCATATAGTGAAGCAACTTCTGCTAAGATTGATGAAGCAGTGAAGAAGATTCTTGACGAAGCTCATGAACAAGCGGTTGAAATTGTTAAGAATAACCGTGAAAAACACCGCATCATTGCGGAAGCTTTGTTGAAGTATGAAACTTTAGATGAAAAGCAGATTATGTCACTCTACACTACTGGAAAAATGCCTGAAAAGACGGTTGAAGAATATCCAAGTGAGTCTAAAGCGTCAACTTATGAAGAAGCAAAAGCTGCTGCTGAAAAGAAAGAAAATCATAAGGCAGATGGTGCAGATTCATTGCCACCAAGTGAGCAAAAACAAGAGCAAATTTCTGAAGAGGAAAAATCCGAAACTCCTTTAGAAAAGAATAAAGAAGCAGAAGAAAGAAATCCTGAGAATCCAGAAAAGCTTGAATTTCCTGAGGAAAATGGTTCAGAAAAAGCAGATAATGCTGAGTCTGAGCAAAACAAAGATTCTAATTTAAGTGATGACAATCACTCTGATGATCATTCACAAAATTAATAATTAATAGGGCCTGTGTTGGGCTCTATTTTTTTAGGAGAATAAAAATGAGCGACTATTTAATTAAAGCAATTGATAAAACTAAAAATTTACGTTTGTTAACGATTAATGCCAAAAATTTAGTACAAGAAGCACAAACTAGACACGACACTTGGTCTGCTTCTTCTGCCGTTTTAGGGAGAACTTTAGTTGCTGGTGTATTGCTAGCAGGGGCTGAATTGACTGATCAAGAAGAGTTAACTGTTCGCTTGCTTGGCAATGGTCCTGTTGGACCAACGATTGTTACGGCTAAGTCAGACTTAACGGTTAAAGGCTATGTGAAAAATCCGCATATTGCATTACCGCCAAAGGATGATGGTCATATTGATGTTAAAAAGGCAGTGGGTGATGGCTGGCTCGAAGTGACCAAAGATTTAGGTTTGAAAGAACCATACACAGGTCAAGTACCAATTGTTTCTGGCGAAATCGCCGAAGATGTTGCATACTATTTAACAAAGTCGGAACAAATTCCTTCTGCTGTTGGACTGTCCGTTTTTGTTAATCCCAATAATTCAATTGGCGCTGCTGGTGGTTTTATGTTGCAAGCCTTACCGGGAGCAAGTGATTCTTTAATCGATCATACAATTGAGCGGATTAACAATTTGCCAGCACTGTCTAGTTCATTCCTAGATGGGATGACGCCTGAAGAGTTAGCCAAGTTAATTTTAGGTGATGACTGCAAGATTTTAGCAAAAGACGATGTTGCATTTAAATGTGATTGCTCGAAAGAAAAATATGCCCAAATTTTGGCCACACTCAAAACGAGTCAATTGCAAGAAATGATTGCCAAAGATCATGGTGCAGAATTAACTTGCAATTTCTGTGGTAACAAGTATAACTATACAGAAGAAGAACTAAAGGCAATTTTAGCTGATAAAAAGTAATATTTGGTTCGACAAAAATTGGCGTGAAATAACGATATTTTTATAAACAGGTAAAAGTCATGATATCCAACTACTTGAAAAAATTAATTTTAAAAATCGGTGTTGCTCGGGTCATGGCTTTTATTGTGCTTTTAATTATTAGTTATGCGGTGTATTTTTTACAGCCTTATTTGATTAATCAGTTATTTGCGCAAAAGCAAACGCAAACTAACAGGGTAATTGTTCTGTTATTACTAGCAATTTCACTTATGATGATGCCGCTAATTAATTGCCTCAACAACGGTTTTATCCAGGCTGTGCGCAAATATTCCAAACAGGAACTATGGGCAGATATTACTAAAAAGCCGCTGAGTTATTTTGCTAGACAATCGGTTGGCAAAGTCCAGAGCTATATTAAGGATGTATCCTTTGCTTGTCGCGAATTAGAACAAACTAGTTTGGCTGTTGTAATTCAAATGGCTGTGATGTTGCTTTTATATACGATCCTGCTTAGCCTGCAAAATATTTGGCTTGGGGTGGCCTACTTATTGTTTTTTATCGGTTACCTATTAGTTTCGATAATGATGGCAAGGAAAAATCGGCAAAATGTGGCTTCTTCTTTAAGTAGTGCCTCTAAAGTCAATGAGTATATTGTTGATTATTATCGTAATGTTGAAACAATTATGTCGAGTGACGCTGCTAAATATGAACAGGACAAGATGGACAAAATTCTTGCCCACGAGCAAAGTTCATTTATCAAGGTCCAAGCAATTACAAACAAGGCAGCGCTGCTGCAACAATTAATGATTGTTATCTTAGCTTGTGTGATTGCAGGAATCAGTCAATTTTTATTAGGCACTCATGACTCACAGTCCCTTTCAATTGTGCTGATTTTATTGTATTCCATCTTAAATTTGTCCGGTTTTGGTACACAATATTTGGCAATTGAGGAACTGCTAAACCGGATTCGGGCAGGGCTTGCTGAACTTGAATACGGTAAAGCAGAAAAAGTTCCGCTCACTTGCTTCCACCTGGATGGCAGTAAACAAGAAATTATCATTAACGGCATCAGTTATTCATATCACGGACAACACCCGGTTTTAAGTAATTTAAAGCTCAATTTTAAAAAGGGCGAGATGTCGGCGCTGATTGGGCCGAACGGAGCGGGAAAGAGTACCTTGCTAAAAATTATCAGTGGCTTTTATCAACCGGATGAAGGGCAGATTATTCTTCCATTTAGTGACAGACCTACCATAATGTATGTTGCGCAGGATGCCTCCTTGTTTAATCGGTCCCTAATGGCTAATATCTGTTATCCAGACAATCAAGTTGATCTTCAGAAAATTTACGGCTTAGTCCAGGAAATTGGGTTAGATTCACTGATTAAATCCCCGACGGATTTAATTGATAAAACGCCTGGAGATTTTAAGAATAAAATTTCAGGCGGTGAGGAACAAAAAATCCTCTTTTTGCGGGCGATTATCACCAAACCACAAATTTTGTTGTTAGATGAATTTACGAGTAATTTGGATGAAAAATCGATTGCTACCGTCTATAAAATGCTTAAACAATATTTACCTAAGAGTACGATTATTAGTGTCATTCACCGAACAGCCGAACTTCGCTATTATAAACATGTGGTGGAGTTGTAAAAAAACTAGGGCTAGCACTTAATTATTCCTTAAAATTAGGGTGCGGCAATTACTAAATTTGATTATAATGGAGAAGTTGAATCGAAATAGAATAAGGAGTGTAACTAAATGCTAAACGTGTATATTGTGCGTCATGGTCAAACTGATACTAATAAAACCTTAGCCATTAATGGTTCAGGAACCAACCTGCCCTTAAACGAAACGGGAATTAAGCAGGCTGAAGCTTTACGTGATAGTTTTGACATTAATAAAATTGATTATGTCTACGCCAGCCCCTTAACTAGGGCTAAGCAAACGGCTGAGATATTGAATCAAAATAAGCACAACATTATTTATGATGACCGGCTTAAGGAAATGAATTATGGTAATTGGGACGGAAAATCTGCTGCAGATATTCGCTCGAAATACCCACAGGCCTTTGATGATTTAGGGTATTTTACTGAAAATTATACTAATTATTGTACCGGTGAAAGTTACGAGCATTTAGCTGCACGTTTAACCGACTTTTGGCATGACCTTGTTCAGCGGCATGTGAATGAATCAGTTGCATTGGTATTCCATGGTACTGCTTCGCGGTCGATGGTACAGAACATTTTAGGAAGCAAGAAAATTTCTAAAATTGGTGAAATGCAAAATGCTGGTGTCACCAATATTTCAGTTGACGATCACAGTAAAGAAGCCTTTTTGCGTTACTACAATCGGGTTGCACCGTGCAATTTCTTTATTGAATAATCAAAAATTAAATTACTTAAATTTTAGCATGCATAATAGCCAGAAATTTTGCTTATAAGATCCTTTTTGTTATGATGTTAAAGTATTTGAAAGGATGATTTGGTGAATAATAGCTGGAAAATTCGCGAAATAACCATCCCAAACCGGGTTGTTGTAGCGCCGATGGCCGGAGTATCGAATTCGGCTTTTCGGATGATTTGTAAGGAATTCGGTGCCGGCTTGGTTGTATGCGAGATGATTTCTGATCATGGAATCATTTATCGTAATAAAAAGACAATGTCGATGATGCAGGTTGATCCGCGTGAACACCCAATGAGTATTCAAATTTTTGGTGGTACAGAGGAAACACTGCTTGAAGCGGCACAATATATTGATCAACACACGGCGGCTGATATTATTGATATTAATATGGGGTGTCCGGTGCCAAAAATCACTAAGACCGATGCGGGGTCGAAGTGGCTTTTGGATGCTAACAAAATTTATCAAATGGTGCACGCCGTAGTCCAAAATGTTTCTAAGCCCGTTTCCGTTAAAATGCGGATTGGTTGGGATCGTAAGCATATTTTTGCGGTTGAAAACGCCTTAGCTGCCCAAGAAGCTGGTGCCAGTATGATTGCGATGCACGGCAGAACGCGGAAACAAATGTATGCCGGTGAAGCAGACTGGGAGACGCTTCATGAGGTAGCTCAAGTACTTGATGTGCCATTTGTTGCTAACGGCGACATTACAACACCTGAACTTGCTAAAAAGGCCTTAGATGAAATTGGCTGTACTGCCGTCATGATTGGCCGCGCTGCTTTAGGTAATCCGTGGATTGTCAAAGATATGGTGCATTATTTGGACACTGGTGAAAAGCTCGCACCTCAGACGGTTCGTGAGCGGGTAGCAACTGCTAAACACCAGTTGAAGGGCCTAGTAGATCTTAAGGGTGAAAAAATTGCTGTCCCAGAGTTTAGGCAACAAGCAGCATATTATTTGAAGGGAATTCCCCGTTCAGCCCGTACTCGTGCTAAAATAAATGAAGTTTGGACGGCACAAGAGGTTTATGACTTACTTGACAATTTTGTTGAGGACTATGAAACAAGGCAAGCACAAAAGGCTGCTAGAAGCGAAAATAGAAAGATAATGGAGGAAAAGTAATTGGCTAAAAGTGAAATGAACGACCAATTAATCGTTCGCCGCCAAAAAATGGAAGAATTACGCGAAAATGGGATTGAGCCATTTGGCATGAGAAAATTTGACCGGCAAGATTCGGCTCGAACTTTAAATGAAAAATACGCACAAGATGATAAGGATGAGTTAAATAGCGAGCTCCCTAAGACCAAAGTTGCTGGCAGAATGTTGGCAAAAAGAGGTAAGGGTAAAGTTGGTTTTGCTGATCTTTATGACAGAACTGGTAAGATTCAGATTTACGTTCGTAAAGACATCGTCGGTGAAGAAAACTACCAGATTTTCAAAAAATCTGATATTGGTGACTTCTTAGGTATCGATGGCGAAGTGATGAAGACCGATACTGGTGAATTAACCATTCGGGCTTTGCACGTAACTTTCTTATCTAAAGCTTTACGGCCTTTGCCAGATAAATACCATGGTTTGAAGGACGTTGAACAAATCTACCGTCAACGTTATTTGGACTTAATTACTAATCACGAAAGTTATGAACGTTTTGTTAACCGGACTAAGATTATTCAAGCAATCCGTGATTTCTTGAATGGTAAGGACTTCTTGGAAGTTGAAACGCCAGTTTTACACAATATTCCTGGTGGTGCTGAAGCTCGGCCATTTATTACTCACCATAATGCTCTTGATATTGACTTATACATGAGAATAGCACTTGAATTACCTCTTAAGCGCTTGATTGTCGGTGATATGGAACGGGTCTACGAAATTGGTCGTGTGTTCAGAAATGAAGGTTTAGATACTCACCATAACCCAGAATTTACCGAACTGGAAACCTATGCCGCATACTGGGACTTCCACGATGTGATGGATGAAGCAGAAGGCATTATTCGAGCAGCTGCTAACGTTGTTACGGATGATGGTAAGGTAACTTACCAGGGTACCGAAATTGATCTTGGCAAGCCATTCCGTCGTGTTCACATGGTTGACTTGATTAAAGAAAAAACCGGCGTTGATTTCTGGAAAGAAATGAGCGTTGAGGAAGCAACTAAGATTGCTGAAGATCATGATATCAAGGTGGAAAGTTTCTGGAAGGTTGGTCACATTATCAACGCTTTCTTTGAAAAATATTGTGAAGAAACAATTGTTGACCCAACCTTTGTCTATGGTCACCCAGTTGAAATTTCACCATTGGCTAAAAAGAATGCTGATGATCCTCGGTTTACTGATCGTTTTGAAATCTATATCATGGGTGAAGAATACGGTAATGCCTTTTCTGAATTGAATGACCCAGATGATCAACGTGAACGGTTTGAAGCACAAATGGCAGAGCGTGAAGCCGGTAACGATGAAGCTGATATGATTGATGAAGATTACTTGCGGGCAATGGAATACGGAATGCCGCCTACAGGTGGTCTCGGCATCGGTATTGACCGTTTGGTAATGCTTTTAACTGATGCACCAGCAATTAGGGATGTTTTACTCTTCCCAACAATGCGTCCTGAAAGAATTGAAGACATCGAACGCGAAGTTGAAGAAGACATGAAAAAGAAAAAAGATAATTAAACAGTAAAAGACAAGCCTTTGATGGCTTGTCTTTTTGTTTGTGATTAATAATTGATAGTTAACTAAGAAAATGACGTGTTTACTCATAGCCCATTTCAGTATAGTATTTCGTGATTTTTTCCTTTAAAATGACCTGTAAATCTTTGGTAGCATCAAAGAAGAAGTACCAGTTTTGTAAAAGCCGTAACCAAGTACTTAATTTACGCCATGACAGCAGATCGTCTTTTTGCAATTCCTGATATCGCGCTACGTCGCTTTGATTAATAAGTTCAATGAAGCTGCTAAGGGCAATTTTTTCAGCTTTAACACCTTGGTAAAAGGCAAAAGCAAGGCGCTGCTCCTCATCATCGACAAAGGGCGCGTCCATCGTTTTAAAAATTGTCGGGATTATTTGCATAACCCTGCTTTGCTCCTGTTTCAAAAACTTAGGATGGCTTAAAGCTGCCCCCAGAAAGTCACTACCGTGGGCAATGCTATGGGCCCAGCCTTTGCCTTCAACATAGCCGCGATAATCTTTTTCACGCAGGAGGTAGTCAATGCTCCATGCAAAGAGCTGCTTGCGCTGCTCGTTCGTCAAAATTTCTGTTTCCTGATCTGTTTCGAGTATGACGGAGCCTAATAAGGCACTGAATGATCTTAAAAAAACATTGTCATTTTGTGGTTTAGCAATATCTTTAAAGAGCTTCTTTTCTGTTATAAATGTATTAATAATAGTTTGTTCTTGCTCATGAGTAAATGCGCGTTCTAAAAAGCCGCGGGCAAATAAAGTATAAACAAGATCATCGCGAATAACTGGATCTAAGTTACCGATATTGCCCAGCAACAATTGCACTTGATTATCCGTAAATTTTAATTCGCCTTCGGGGCATCTGACTAATTTTTCTAGGCTATGTTTCATTTTTAATCACCAACCTTAATACAGAATTTTTCATTAATTATATATCTTGATCGAGTATCAGAGCTATAGGTGGGGGTAATTATTACTAAAAGATCGTAGAAGTTCAAAGTTTTTTCCTTTGCTGACCCTTAAAAACGCTAGGTTTGATGTGCCAGTTGCAATTTCGTGAATTTTTTTGTCAAAAAGGGTTGCAAATCAGATAGGGTTTGCTATAATAATATTTGTCTTGCGGAAGTAGTTCAGTGGTAGAACATCACCTTGCCATGGTGGGGGTCGCGGGTTCGAATCCCGTCTTCCGCTCTAAAAAATAAAAACTCACCGCGCGGTGAGTTTTTTTGTTAATCGGGAAATAGCTCAGCTTGGTAGAGCGCTACGTTCGGGACGTAGAGGTCGCAGGTTCGAATCCTGTTTTCCCGATAAAGAAAATCTGTCTTAGTATCAATGACTTGAAGCACTGATGCTAAGGCATTTTTTTTGCTTTTTAAGAAAATTGCTTAAGATGAGGCAAGATACTTCATATCGGGCTTCATATTTTTAAGTAGAAGTACAAGTGAATTAATCAAAAGTATTTAATAAGGGATGTATAGCATCCCTTATTTTTATGCAAAACAAAAGGCTATTCACTGTGTTCTTGAAGAGCAATGTGAATAGCACAAATTTAGAGTACAAAAAAAGTAGTCGTTTGGCGGCTACCTTAATTGATTGCATGTTTCTCATATGTTCGGTGAACTAATGAACCACATTCAATGTCCTTTAGAGATATTATAGCATGGTATAATTTTAAGTGCATGTTTTTTAGCATGTAAATTTAAAGAGTTTTCTCTTTAAAGGAGGTGAAATTAATGTCTAGCCTCAATGTCCTTTTAATAGTTGCTGCTTTAGATGAACTTAGATTAATCTTGAAAGAAATTAATAAGTTGCTGAAGAAGTAGTAATGCAATTAGCCGTTCAAGTGTGACCCACTTGAACGGTTTTTGGTTTTTGTATAGTGGCGGTTAAGCTAGGATTGAAGCTTGCGCATTTGGTTTGTAACCGGAAGTGGAAACAATTATAATTTGAATAAAATAAAAAATGGTTCTTAAAGCAAGTAAAGGAGCATTAGCAATGGAAAATTATATCTGGGCAGGCCTTGCCAACGGGGTTTTTGCTTTGGGTTATAGCTTATTAATTGATCAGCGTGTTACTTTTCCCAATGCTGCCATACGTCACATTTGTATGTTAGCGGCTGGTGTTTCCTTTTGCTTGCTGACACAATTTCTGCTAGATTACTTTAATCCACCTAAAAAATAATTTTCTGAAGAATAAGTTAGCGATAGCGAACTTATTCTTTTCTTTTATCTTAAATTCAATTAGAATGTAAATTCGCATCAAAAGTTAGTCTCTGCTATAATGAGAGCAATGTTTTTAAGTACAAAACGATTAACAAGCTTGGATCAAATTATTTTACATTTTTGCAAAAAAGTTTATAGTGTATACACGTCATTTTTAAAGGTGGTGCTATGATGAAAAAATCTTATACTAGAAGTGCAAATCAAGTCTTAGAAATTGCACGTGAACAAGCACAAAGTTTTCATCATCGCTTGATTGGTACTGAACACGTACTGCTTGCGATGGTAATTGAATCTGATGGCGAAGCAGGCAAGAACTTGCGCGCTTGGGGTGCAACGCCAACAGCTATCCGTGAAGAAATTGAGCGTTATACTGGTTATGGTTCAGCTGGCAAAACCACTTACATGGAAATGTCGCCGCGTTTAAGTATGGTATTGGCTTATGCCGGTACATTGGCTGAGCGAGAGGGCTCTTCGAAGATTAAGACCTGTCATATTTTGCTCGGACTAGTTCTTAATGATCAAATTTTAGCGTCGACCATTCTGCGTAATTTAAATATCGATTTGAGTGGCTTGCGCAATGATCTTTTCCATAGCTTAGGTGCAGACTACGATAGTATTGAGGATAATGATCAGCCTGATAATGGTAATGGTTGGTCTAACTTTAATGGTCCCGAACTGAATAGTCAATCTAATTCCAACAGTAGTACGCCTACCCTGGATCAAGTTTCAGTTAACCTGAATGAGCGAGCTGAAAACGGGGAAATTGACCCGGTAATCGGTCGTGACCGTGAAGTTGCTCGGGTAATTGAAATTTTATCTCGTCGTAATAAAAATAATCCTGTGTTAATTGGTGAACCTGGTGTGGGAAAGACAGCTGTGGCTGAAGCGATTGCTACAGCAATTGTGAACAAAAAAGTACCACACGACTTGATGGATAAGCAGGTTGTTTCTCTTGATTTAGGTGGTCTTGTTGCCGGTACAAAATACCGGGGCGAATTCGAAGACCGAATGAAGAAAATCATTAAAGAAATCACTGAAGATGGTACGATTATTCTTTTTGTCGATGAAATGCACACATTAATTGGTGCAGGTGGTGCAGAGGGCTCAATTGATGCAGCAAATATCTTAAAACCATCATTGGCACGTGGTGATATTCAAATGATTGGTGCAACAACCTTTGATGAGTATCAAAAATACGTTGAAAAAGATCAGGCTTTAGCTAGACGATTCCAGATCGTACGGTTGAATGAACCTTCAAGAACTGAAACTAAGGCGATTTTGTCAGGATTAAAGCCGAAGTATGAAAAGTTCCACCACGTCAAGATTACCGATTCCGCAATTGAAAATGCAATTGATTTATCAAGTCGTTACATTTCCAACCGTTATTTACCAGATAAGGCAATCGACTTAATTGATGAGGCTAGTGCCGCAGTTAAAATTAAGTCAGGTAAGGGTTCAAACAATCAATTAATTCAGATTAATGAACAAATTAAAAAGGTCATTGAGCAGAAAAATGAAGCTGCCGTTAACCAAAACTTCGTTAAGGCTGCTCAATTGCAGGATCGACAAAATAGTTTACAATTGCGCCAAGATCAGCTCTCTAACCGTCTAGATCAATCTACTAGTAAAAAATCAACGGTTCAGCCAGAAGATGTTGCTAAAGTAGTTTCTAATTGGACGGGAGTACCTGTCACGCAGATGAACCGTGATGAAACTAAGCATTTAGCTAATCTGGAAAGCGATTTGCATAAGCGGATTATTGGCCAAGATAAAGCAGTATCAGCTGTTAGCCGTGCGGTTCGCCGTAGTCGTAGCGGTATTAAGGATGAAAATCGACCAATTGGTTCCTTCCTATTCTTAGGACCAACGGGAGTTGGTAAAACGGAACTAGCTAAGGCAATTGCTGCTTCTATTTTTGGCTCAGAAAACAACTTGATCAGAATTGATATGTCTGAATACATGGACCAAATTGCTAACAGTAAGTTGATTGGTTCTGCACCGGGTTATGTTGGCTATGATGAGGGTGGCCAATTATCTGAACAGGTCAGACGTCATCCTTATTCCGTTGTTTTATTGGATGAAGTTGAAAAAGCGCATCCAGATGTTTTCAATTTGCTATTGCAAGTTCTTGATGATGGTTTCTTGACTGATTCTAAGGGACGCAAGGTTGATTTTAAGAACACAATTGTGATTATGACCTCTAACCTTGGCTCACGGTCTCTGTTTGAAACTAAGGAAGTTGGCTTTACGGCTGATAATTCAAGCCAAATTGAAATGCGAAAAGATCGTGTACGGCAGGCTCTAAAACAGTTCTTCCGTCCAGAATTTTTGAACCGAATTGATGAAACAATTATTTTTGACGAACTTGATCAAAAACAGCTTCGTCAAATTGTTACCTTGTTGACCCGCAAGTTAATTAACCGGTTAAATAAACAAGGTGTTCAATTAAAAATTTCCCGTGCCGCTTTAGATAAGATTGCTAAAGACGGTTACAATCCTGAGATGGGGGCACGGCCACTTCGCAGAGCTATTCAAAAGGATATTGAAGACGAAATAGCTTCAATGCTAATCAAGGGCGACCTTAAAGAAGGCGACTTGCTCAAAATTGGTTGTAATCATAATAAATTAAAGTTTGACATTGTTAAGGCAAATGACAAAAGTCTTGTTGGCTCTAAGTAAAATTGATTGACAAGTCTATTAAAATTTGCTATATTTATGCGTGATTAAAAAGGCTGATTTTCAGGATTTTGCTGATATATTGTCCAGCAGAATAATAAAGGACAAAAACGACTACAGTTGTTTTTGTCTTTTTTATGCTTAAAAATCCCGCTTTTTGAAATTGTAACCAAAATGTAATATTAGCTTTCTCTGACAGAAAGGATGTTTTCTCCTTGTTAAATGGACACGTAGTGAATTTTGGTCAACATCGTACAAGACGTAGTTTCTCTCGTATTAAAGAAGTATTGAAACTACCTAACTTGACTGATGTCCAAACTGAATCATACAAATGGTTTTTGGATGAAGGTATTAAGGAAGTCTTCGACGACATTATGCCAATTAGTGACTTTTCAGGTAAGCTTTCGCTTGAATACGTAGGCTATAAACTGCAAAAGCCAAAGTATACTGTTGATGAGGCACGTGATCATGATGCAACTTATGCTGCACCAATGCATGTAACCTTAAAGTTGACTAACCAAAAAACCGGTGAAATTAAGACCCAGGATGTTTTCTTCGGCGATTTACCATTAATGACCGAATCCGGTTCATTTATTATCAATGGTGCCGAAAGAGTTATTGTTTCGCAATTAGTTAGATCACCAAGTGTCTACTACTCAGGTGACTATGATAAGAATGGTCGGCAAATCTTTGGGACCACAGTTATTCCTAACCGTGGAGCATGGCTTGAATACGAAACTGACGCTAAAAATGTGTCATATGTTCGTGTTGACCGTACCCGTAAGTTGCCTTTGACTGTTTTAATTAGAGCATTAGGAATCGGCTCTGATGGTGAAATCACTGACATTTTCGGTGATAGTGACACATTACAGTTTACTTTAGATAAAGATGTGCACAAGAATCCAGCTGATTCCCGCGTTGCCGAGGCGTTGAAGGATATTTACGAACGTCTGCGTCCAGGTGAACCAAAGACAACCGATTCTTCACGTTCGCTACTTTACGCTCGTTTCTTTGATCCACGCCGCTACGACTTAGCACCTGTTGGTCGTTACAAGGTTAATAAGAAGTTATCATTAAAGAATCGTCTTTTCGGTCAAACTTTAGCTGAAACTCTAGCTGATCCAGATACTGGTGAAATCATTGCTAAAAAGGGTACTGTTGTTACTCATGAAGTAATGGACGGTTTGGAAAAGTACCTTGACCGTGATGACTTCAAGATGGTTACTTATGAACCTTCTAAAGAAGGTGTTTTGCCAGATCCAATTAACGTGCAAGAAATTAAGGTTTACTCAAAGGTTAACCCAGAACGTGTTGTTAAGTTAATTTCTAATGGTCATATTGCTAAGGATGTTAAGTACTTAACTCCAGCTGATGTTTTGGCATCAATTAACTACTTCTTCTTATTACAAGATGAAATTGGTAATACTGATGATATTGACCACTTGGGTAACCGTCGTATTCGTCGTGTTGGTGAATTATTGCAAAATCAATTTAGAATTGGTTTAGCAAGAATGGAACGTGTTGTTCGTGAAAGAATGTCAATTCAGGATCCTTCAACAGTTACACCACAGCAATTGATCAATATTCGGCCAATTGTCGCCAGCATCAAAGAATTTTTCGGGTCTTCACAACTATCACAGTTTATGGACCAGCACAACCCGCTTGGCGAATTAACGCATAAGCGTCGTATGTCTGCTTTAGGGCCTGGTGGTTTGACTCGTGACCGTGCTGGATACGAAGTCCGGGATGTTCACTATACTCAATATGGTCGTTTGTGCCCAATTGAAACACCAGAAGGACCAAACATTGGGTTGATCAACTCGCTTGCAACATATGCAATTATTAACAAGTACGGTTTTATCGAAACACCTTACCGGCGCGTTTCATGGAAGACACACAAGGTTACCGATAAGATTGACTACTTAACAGCTGATGTTGAGGATAACTACATTATTGCCGGTGCTAACACTAAGTTAAATCCTGATGGTTCATTCAAGGATGACTTAATTTTGGCAAGACACAAGGAAGATAACGTCGAAGTTAGTCCAGATAAGATTGATTACATGGACGTTATTCCTAAGCAAGTTGTTTCTGTTGCATCTGCATGTATTCCATTTTTGGAAAACGATGACTCTAACCGTGCATTGATGGGTGCCAACCAGCAACGTCAGGCAGCACCTTTAATTAATCCACACAGTTCACTTGTTGGTACCGGTATGGAATATCGTGCCGCTCACGATTCTGGTGCAGCTATTGTTGCTAAAGCTGCTGGTACAGTTGAATATGTTGACGCTAACACAGTTAGAATTAGACGTGATGACAGTACTTTAGACAAGTACACTCTTGAAAAGTACCGTCGTTCAAACAATTCTAAGTCATACAACCAAACACCAAACGTTAAGTTGGGTGATCGAGTTGAAGAAGGCGAAGTAATTGTCAATGGTCCAACAATGGATCACGGAGAACTTGCTTTGGGACAAAACCCAGTTATTGCCTTCATGACTTGGAACATGTACAACTACGAAGATGCCATCATGTTATCAGAACGTCTGGTTAAAGATGATGTCTACACTTCAATTAGTATTGAGGATTATGAGTCTGAAGCACGTGACACTAAGCTTGGACCTGAAGAAATTACTCGCGAATTACCAAATGTTGGTGAGGATGCTTTAAAGGATCTCGATGGTCAAGGAATTGTTCGCATTGGTGCTGAAGTTCATGATGGTGATATTTTAGTTGGTAAGGTTACACCAAAAGGGGTAACTGAATTATCAGCAGAAGAAAGATTGCTACACGCCATTTTTGGTGAAAAAGCACGTGAAGTTCGTGATACTTCCCTTCGTGTACCTCATGGTGGTGGCGGAATTGTTCGCGATGTCAAGGTTTATACGCGTGAAAATGGTGATGAACTTTCACCAGGTGTAAACACCTTAGTTCGCGTTTACATTGCCCAAAAGAGAAAGATCCAAGTCGGAGACAAGATGTCTGGTCGTCACGGTAACAAGGGTACGGTTGCTGCTGTTGTTCCTGAAGAAGACATGCCATACTTACCAGATGGTACTCCAGTTGATATTTGTTTGAACCCAATGGGTGTTCCTTCACGTATGAACATCGGACAGCTGTTAGAATTGCACTTAGGTCGAGCAGCTAATAGTCTTGGTATTCACGTTGCCACTCCTGTATTTGATGGAGCCAGCGAAGATGATGTTTGGGATACTGTCCACAAGGCTGGTATCGATAAAGATGGTAAAACTGTTCTTTATGATGGTCGGACGGGTGAGCCATTCCATAACCGTGTATCTGTCGGAATCATGCACTACTTGAAGCTGACTCACATGGTTGATGATAAGATTCATGCTCGTTCAATTGGGCCTTACTCATTAGTTACGCAACAACCTCTTGGTGGTAAAGCACAATTTGGTGGTCAGCGTTTCGGTGAAATGGAAGTTTGGGCACTTGAAGCTTATGGTGCTGCTTATACTTTGCAAGAAATTTTGACTTACAAGTCCGATGATGTTGTTGGACGTGTTAAGGCTTATGAGGCAATTGTTAAGGGCGATAGAATTCCTAAGCCAGGTGTGCCAGAGTCATTCCGCGTTTTAGTCAAGGAATTGCAATCTTTAGGACTAGATATTCGTGTTCTTGACATGGACCACAAGGAAATTGAATTGCGCGACATGGATGATGATTCAAATGAACATTTGAATATTGATACTTTGTCGAAGATGGCCGAAGAACAACAAAAGAAGAAGTTAGCCGAAGAAACCACAAAATCTGAAGATGAAGAAACTGAGGAATCAACACCGGTTGATACTCCTGTGGATGAATCTGATGACGATAATAAGATTTCTAAATAAGTAGGGGGTTAAACTTTTGATCGACGTAAATAAATTTGAAAGCATGCAAATTGGTCTTGCTTCGCCAAACAAAATTCGGAGCTGGTCGTATGGTGAAGTTAAGAAGCCAGAAACGATTAACTACCGTACTTTAAAGCCAGAAAAGGATGGTCTGTTTGACGAAAGAATCTTTGGACCAACCAAGGATTGGGCCTGTGCATGTGGCAAATACAAGGGTGTAAGATACCGCGGAATCGTTTGTGATCGCTGTGGGGTCGAAGTTACTTCCTCTAAAGTTAGACGGGAACGGATGGGTCACATTGAGTTGGCCGCTCCAGTTACTCATATTTGGTACTTTAAGGGTATTCCATCACGGATGGGATTAATTCTTGATATGTCACCAAGATTGCTGGAAGAAGTTATCTACTTTGCAGCATATATCGTGATTGATCCAGGCGATACAGACCTTGAATTTAAACAATTGCTGACGGAAGCTGAATACCGTGAGCAAAAAGCTAAGTTTGGTAGTCGCTTTGAAGCCAAAATGGGTGCCGAAGCAATCCGTGACTTATTGCGCAAGGTTGACCTTGAAAAAGAAGTTAAAGATTTAAAGAAAGAATTGGAAACTGCTACAGGTCAAAAACGGACTCGTGCAATCAGAAGATTAGATATCTTGGATGCGTTTAAAGATTCTGGCAATAAGCCTGAATGGATGGTGATTGACGCTGTTCCAGTCATCCCACCAGACTTGCGTCCAATGGTACAACTTGAAGGTGGCCGTTTTGCCACTTCAGACTTAAACGACTTGTACCGTCGGGTTATTAACCGTAATAACCGTTTGAAGAGATTACTTGACCTGAATGCGCCAAACATTATCGTTCAAAACGAAAAGCGGATGTTGCAAGAAGCAGTCGACGCTTTAATCGATAACGGTCGTCGTGGTCGTTCAGTTGTTGGGCCTGGTAACCGTCCACTTAAGTCACTTTCACACATGCTTAAGGGTAAGCAAGGACGTTTCCGTCAAAACTTGCTTGGTAAGCGTGTTGACTACTCTGGTCGTTCGGTTATCGATGTTTCACCAAAATTGAAGTTCTATCAATGTGGTGTTCCTCGTCCAATGGCACTAGAATTATTCAAGCCATTTGTTATGCATGAATTGGTTAAACGCAAGATTGCTTCTAACATTAAGAGTGCTAAGCGTAAGATTGATCGTGAAGACGATGATGTCTGGGATGTACTTGAAGATGTAATTAAGGAAAGAACGGTTTTACTAAACCGTGCGCCAACATTACACCGTTTGAGTATCCAAGCCTTTGAACCAGTTTTAGTTCCTGGTAAATCAATTCGTTTGCACCCACTTGCCTGTGAAGCTTACAACGCTGACTTCGATGGTGACCAGATGGCCATTCACGTACCTTTGTCAGATGAAGCTGTCGCAGAATCACGCTTGTTAATGCTTGCAGCTCATCATATTCTTGCTCCAAAAGATGGTAAGCCAATCGTTACTCCTTCTCAGGATATCGTTTTAGGTAACTACTGGTTGACTCAAGCTGAAAAGGGTCGTGAAGGTGAAGGAATGATCTTTAATTCACCTGACGAAGCAACTGTTGCATACAATAATGGTGATATTCACTATCACTCAATTATTGGAATGTCTGCTGACTCAATGCCAAAGAAGGCATGGCCTAAAGGTTATGAACACGGCATTTTCATTACTACCTATGGTCGTGTGATTTTCAACCAAATCTTCCCAGAAGATTACTTCTACGTTAACGAGCCAACTGAAGAGAACCTGAATAATCCACTAGCTGCTAAGTACTTCTTAGAGCCAGGTGAGGATATTCATGAAAAAATTGATAATGTTGCTGGTGATTTAATTGCTACGCCATTTAAGAAATCATTCTTATCTGACTCAATTGCCACAATTTACAAGTACTACAAGGTTCAAAGAACTTCAGAATACCTTGATGACTTGAAGACACTTGGTTACACAAGTTCAACTACTTCTGGTATTACAATCGGAATGACCGATGTTCCAGAAATTGATGACAAGGATGAAAAGGTAGCTAAGGCCCACAAGCAAGTTGACGTCGTTTCTAAGCAGTTTAGACGTGGTTTAATTACTGAGCAAGAACGTCACGATCGAGTAATTAGTATTTGGAATGAGTGTAAGGACCAGGTTCAAAATGAGATTGCACAGATCTATGATCCACGTAATCCTATTACAATCATGGCTGACTCCGGTGCTCGTGGTAATATTTCTAACTTTACTCAGCTTGCCGGAATGCGTGGTTTAATGGCCACTCCTAACGGTGGTTTGTTCGAAATTCCAGTTACTTCAAACTTCAAGGAAGGTTTGTCAGTTCTAGAATTATTCATGTCCACTCACGGTGCACGTAAGGGAATGACTGATACGGCCTTGAAGACTGCTCAGTCAGGTTACTTAACTCGTCGTTTGGTTGATGTTGCTCAAGATGTTATTATCCGTGAAGATGACTGTGGCACTGATCGTGGTATCAATGTTCACTCAATCATGGAAGGTGACGAATTAATTGAGCCATTATACGATCGTTTACTTGGTCGGTTCACCGCTGAAACTGTTAAGGATCCACAAACCGGTGAGGCGATCGTTGGACCAAACGTAATGCTTGATGAAAATCTGTCACATAAAATTTGTGATGCCGGTGTTACAGACGTGAAGATTCGGTCAATTTTAACTTGTGATACCCCTCACGGTGTCTGCCGTAAATGTTATGGTATGAACCTGGCTACGGGTGAAGAAGTTGAAGTTGGTGAAGCAGTTGGTACTGTTGCCGCTCAATCCATTGGTGAACCTGGTACGCAGCTTACTTTACGTACTTTCCACAACGGTGGGGTTGCCGGTGCTGAAGATATTACTCAGGGTCTTCCTCGTGTGCAAGAATTGTTTGAAGCTCGTAACCCTAAGGGTCGTGCTGTTATTTCTGAAGTTGATGGTGTTATTGACTCAATCCAAGAAAACCCAGCAGAGCACACACGGGAAATTACTGTTAAGGGTAAGATCGATACTAGAAGCTACAGTGTTCCTTATACTGCTTCAGTTGCAGTCAGTGAAGGTGATGAAGTTCGCCGTGGTAACAAGCTGACTCTTGGTTCAATCGATCCTAAGGAATTAATTCAAGTAACTGATACGTTGACAACCGAAGAATACATCTTGGTTGAAGTACAAAAGGCTTACCGGATGCAGGGTGTTGACATTTCAGATAAGCACGTTGAGGTCTTAACTAGACAAATGTTGCAAAAAGTTCGTGTTCTTGATCCTGGTGAGACTAACTTGCTTCCAGGTGAAATCATGGATATTGGCGAATTCAAGGAACGCAACACTTCAGTAATTATTTCAGGTGGAATCCCTGCAACTGCTCAAAGTGTAATTCTTGGTATTACTAAGGCTGCCCTTGAAACTAATAGTTTCTTGTCAGCTGCCTCATTCCAGGAAACTACTCGTGTGCTGACTGATGCTTCAATCAGAGGCAAGAACGATCCACTTCTTGGTTTGAAAGAAAATGTTATCATCGGTAAGATTATTCCAGCCGGTACTGGTCTTCCAATTTACCGTGATATGGAACCTGAAGCTGATGTGAAGAAGCCTAAGTCTGTTTACTCAATAGCTGATATTGAGAAAAAGATGAAGGAAGCTGATCAAGCTGGGGAACCACAAGGATAAGTAAAATTTATTAATAAAAATAGCTTTTCTACTAATTAAAGTAGGAAAGCTATTTTTTGCTATTGCAGAAGTAATTGAATGATTAGTCCAACAAAAATATACGGTACAAAGGCAATTTGCTTTTGCAATGACCAAGTTTTTCTTTTTAGAAAGAATTGAAAGAGAAGTAGAAAAGAGCCAAAAAGAAAAACTAGGTTAGCAAAGTGAGGGGTAAAGAAAAAGGCTAAAATTAAGTAGATAATTAAATCACCCGAACCCAACTTCTTTTGCATAGTATAAAAAAGCAAGACTAGCAAAATAGGAATTAGTTCAATTAAATCGCCTAATTGCAACTTAAAGAAATGCTTGAACCTAAGTAGTGTTAATAAAAGCGCGGGAAGAATCATTGCTAGGTGAAATTCTAGCCTGTCATAATCGCAGATTGCGGCCAATAGTAAACAAAAAATGACAATCGCAGTGGCAATTCCGGTCATCTGACTAAAATCAATCTTAAGATATGCTAAACCACCCAAAAATTCGATTAACGGTAATTTAATTGGAATAGTGCGCTGGCAGTAGCGACATTTTCCGTGTAAAAAACAATAGGACAAAATTGGCAACTCGTCCACCAAAGTAAGTTTAGTTAAACAGAAATCACAGCGAGAACGTCCCCAAATGAAGTCACCAGTATCAAAGCGGTCACAAACAACACAGGCGTGGGATGCTAAGCAGGTTCCAATTAAAAAGTTAGTAAGTTGATAAATCCAAGCCATTTTTTACCTCCCATAATTAGTTACGCTAAAAATAAAAAAACTTTTTTGCCAAAATAATTTTGCTTTTTGGTAAAAAGGGAGTACAATGTCAATTGTGCATTTTGAAGATAGATTCAGGACTAAAAAAGAAACTCCTGGATGTGTGAACAAGATAATCAAATTTTAGGAGGAACAATTTAATGCCAACCATTAACCAATTGGTAAGAAAAGGCCGTCACTCAAAGACGACTAAATCAAAATCACCAGCCTTAAGCTACGGCTACAACAGTATGAAGAAAGAATTAGTATCAAACCCAGCACCACAAATGCGTGGAGTTGCAACTCGTGTTGGTACTATGACTCCAAAGAAGCCAAACTCAGCTTTACGTAAGTATGCTCGTGTTCGTCTTTCAAACTTAATTGAAGTTACTGCTTATATTCCAGGTGAAGGCCACAACTTACAAGAACACTCCGTTGTTTTAATTCGTGGTGGTCGTGTAAAGGACCTTCCTGGTGTACGTTACCACATCATCCGTGGTGCACTTGATACTGCCGGTGTTGACGGCAGAAAGCAAGGCCGTTCTAAGTACGGTGCCAAGAAAGATTAAGGAGGAGTTAAATAATGCCTAGAAAAGGACACGTAACTAAAAGAGATATTTTAGCGGATCCAGTTTACAATTCAAAGCTTGTTACTAAGTTGATCAACCACTTGATGCTTGATGGTAAGAGAGCTAAGGCATCTTCAATCCTTTATGATGCTTTTGACATCGTGAAAGAAAAGACTGGTAAGGAACCACTTGAAGTCTTTGAAGAAGCTATGAACAACATTATGCCAGTTTTGGAAGTTAGAGCTCGCCGTATCGGTGGTTCAAACTACCAAATTCCAGTTGAAGTTCGTCCAGAAAGAAGAACTACTTTGGGCTTAAGATGGCTTGTTTCATATGCTCGTTTACGTAATGAGCACACAATGGATGAGCGTTTAGCTAACGAAATCATTGATGCTTCTAACAACACTGGTTCAGCAGTTAAGAAGCGTGAAGATGTACACCGTATGGCTGAAGCTAACCGTGCATTTGCTCACTATCGTTTCTAATTTTTTAAGGAGAGAAATAATTTATGGCTAATAAGCGTGAATTTCCATTAGAAAAAACACGTAATATTGGTATCATGGCCCACATTGATGCGGGTAAGACTACCACTACTGAGCGTATTCTTTACTATACTGGTAAGATTCATAAAATCGGTGAAACCCACGAGGGTGACTCACAGATGGACTGGATGGACGAAGAAAAAGAACGTGGTATTACCATTACGTCAGCTGCTACTACAGCTCAATGGAATGACTACAGAATTAACATCATTGATACACCAGGACACGTTGACTTCACAATCGAAGTTGAACGTTCACTCCGTGTTCTTGATGGTGCCGTAACTGTTCTTGATGCTCAAGCAGGTGTAGAGCCACAGACTGAAAATGTTTGGCGCCAAGCTGAAACTTACGGTGTTCCTCGAATTGTTTTTGTTAACAAGATGGACAAGATTGGTGCAGATTTTGATAAGTCTGTTAAATCTTTACATGAACGTTTAAACGCCAATGCTTTAGCTGTTCAAATGCCAATTGGTTCTGCTGATACCTTTGAAGGTGTTATCGACTTGATCAACATGGTTGCCGATGTTTACGATGAAGACAAACTTGGTTCAAAATGGGACACTATTCCAGTTCCTGACGAATACAAGGAAGAAGCAGAAAAGCGTCGTAACGACTTAATTGAACAAGTTGCAGACGTTGACGATGACATTATGGAAAAATACCTAAACGGTGATGAAATTTCCATTGATGAATTAAAAGCTGCTATCCGTAAAGCAACTTTGGAATTGAAGGCATTCCCAGTATTTGCTGGTTCAGCTTTCAAGAACAAGGGTGTTCAAATGATGCTTGATGGTGTTGTTGATTACCTACCATCACCATTAGATGTTAAGCCTTATGTTGCTCATGATCCTAAGTCTGGCGAAGAAGTTGAATTGATTGCCGGTGACGACAAGCCATTCTCAGCTCTAGCATTTAAGATCGCAACTGACCCATTCGTTGGTCGTTTAACTTATATCCGTGTTTACACTGGTTCTCTTGAATCAGGTTCATACGTATTGAATGCTTCTAAGAACAGTCGTGAACGTGTTGGTCGTTTGCTTCAAATGCACGCTAACTCAAGAAGCGAAATTTCAGAAGTATTTTCAGGTGATATCGCTGGTGCGATTGGTTTGAAGAACACTACAACTGGTGACTCATTAACTGATCCAGATCACCCATTAATTTTGGAAAGTTTGGAAGTTCCAGACCCAGTTATTCAAGTTTCAATCGAGCCAGAATCAAAGGCTGACCGTGACAAACTTGATGTTGCTTTGCAAAAGTTAACTGAAGAAGACCCAACTTTCAGAGCTGAAACTAATGCTGAAACTGGTCAAACTTTGATTTCCGGAATGGGTGAATTACACCTTCAAATCATGGTTGAACGTATGAAACGTGAATTCCACGTTGAAGCTAAGATCGGTGAACCACAAGTTGCTTACCGTGAAACCTTCACTAAACCTGCTAAGGCACAAGGTAAATTTGTTCGTCAATCAGGTGGTAAGGGTCAATACGGTGACGTTTGGATTGAATTCACACCAAACGAAAGAGGTAAAGGTTACGAATTTGAAGATGCCATCGTCGGTGGTGTTGTTCCTCGTGAATTTATCCCTTCAGTAGATGCTGGTTTGCAAGAATCAATGAAGAACGGTATCCTTGCTGGCTACCCATTAATCGATGTTAAGGCTAAGCTTTATGATGGTAGTTACCACGAAGTCGACTCTTCAGAAGCTGCCTTCAAGGTTGCTGCTTCACTTGCTTTGAGAAATGCAGCTCCTAAGGCTGGTGCTGTTATTCTTGAACCAATTATGAAGGTACAAGTTATCACACCTGAAGAATACTTGGGTGATGTAATGGGTTCAATTACCGCTCGTCGTGGTACAATGGACAACATGGTTGACCGTTCAGGTGCTAAGGTCTTGAACTCAATGGTTCCACTTGCTGAAATGTTTGGTTACGCAACTACTTTGCGTTCATCAACTCAGGGACGTGGTACTTTCACAATGGTATTTGACCACTATGAAGCAACTCCTAAGTCAATTCAAGAAGAAATTATTAAGAGCCGTGGCGGCAACAACGCTGACTAGTTTTTAATAACTGATAATAAAATTAAACAACAATTTTAATCGAGCTATTGGTAAATCCGATAGCTCTTTTTTTATTTAAAAATGAGTCTATTAGCTACCATAAAAAATTAAGAATGGCATTGCTCAAATTCTAAGCAAAAAAATTTACAAAATATATTTGGTAGAGTAAATTTTTATTTTGCTATTGCTTGTTTTCAGAAAATCATGAAAAAATTAAAGAAAAAGTCCTAAAACCCTTGATATTTAGGCTTAAAGTAAGTATACTAGTTTTTGTGCGCTTAGGGCATAGTATGCTCTATTGCACATATTTGTTGTAAAGCGTTGATGCAAAAGGTTGCGGCACACCAGGCTGCATTGCCACAGAGGTGGCGCCGGGAATTTTTGCGGAAGCTAGTCATCTTTTAAAAGAAGACGTTGAGGAGGTAATTCAATGGCAAGTCAATCAATTCGTATCAGACTTAAGTCTTACGAACATGGTATTCTCGATGAATCGGCTGCTAAAATTGTAGAAACAGCTAAGAGAACTGGTGCTGAAATTTCAG
The DNA here is from genome assembly GCF_026535825.1 of Lactobacillus sp. B4026. Classification (NCBI taxonomy): domain Bacteria; kingdom Bacillati; phylum Bacillota; class Bacilli; order Lactobacillales; family Lactobacillaceae; genus Lactobacillus; species Lactobacillus sp. B4026. The sequence continues at coordinate 58,726 of NZ_JAFNPD010000006.1, read as the reverse complement.
GTCCAGTTCCTCTACCAACAGAACGGGTATTATTCACTGTTCTTCGTTCACCACACAAGAACAAGGACTCACGTGAACAGTTTGAAATGCGTACGCACAAGCGTTTAATCGATATTTTAAGCCCTACACCTAAAACTGTTGATTCTTTAATGAAGCTTGATCTACCAAGCGGCGTTGACATCGAAATCAAATTATAATTTTTAAAGAGAAAGAGGTGTAATCATGACCAAAGGAATCTTAGGAAGAAAAGTCGGTATGACTCAAGTCTTCACCAAAGATGGCATCCTTGTTCCTGTAACTGTTGTCGAAGCAACTCCTAACGTTGTTATGCAAGTTAAGACTGTTGAATCAGACGGTTACGAAGCAGTTCAATTGGGATACCAAGACAAGCGTGAAGTTTTGAGCAACAAACCAGAAAAAGGTCATGCTGCAAAAGCAAAGACTTCGCCTAAGCGCTTCATACGTGAAATCCGCGGAGTTGAGCTTAAGGACTACGAAGTCGGCTCAGAAGTTACTGTGGACACATTTAAGGAAGGTGACGTCGTAGACGTTACTGGTACTACAAGAGGTCATGGATACCAAGGTAACATTAAGCGTTGGGGCCAATCACGTGGACCTGAAACTCACGGATCAAGATACCACAGAGTTCCTGGTTCAATGGGTTCCATCATTAACCGTGTACCAAAGGGCAAGCGTTTGCCAGGTCACATGGGTATGAAGAAAGTTACCATTGAAAACTTAGTAATTGAAAAGGTTGTAGCTGACAAGAACGTATTACTTATCAAAGGTAATGTTCCAGGTGCTAAGAACTCATTAATTACTGTTAAATCTGCTGTTAAGAATAATAAATAGGAAGGAGGACTAGAATGGCTAATTTAAAAGTTATCGATCAAAAAGGTAAAGATGCTGGTGAAGTTACTTTAAAAGATGAAGTATTTGGTATTGAACCAAACGAGAGCGTTGTTTTCGATGCAATCATCAGACAAAGAGCTGGCAAGCGTCAAGGTACCTCAAAGGTTAAAAATAGATCTGCTGTTCGTGGTGGTGGTAAGAAGCCTTGGAAGCAAAAGGGTACAGGACGTGCTCGTCAAGGTTCAATCAGATCACCTCAATGGCGCGGCGGTGGTGTAGTCTTTGGACCAACTCCACGTTCTTACGCATACTCAATGCCAAGAAAGCAACGTCGTTTGGCTATCAAGTCAGTTCTTTCCCAAAAATTGATTGATCAAGATTTAATCGTTTTAGACCAGTTGACATTGTCAGCTCCTAAGACTAAAGAATTTAAGTCAATATTAGACAGCTTAAATATTGAAGGTAAAGTACTTGTTGTTTCAGAAGACAAGAATGTACAACTTTCAGCAAGAAACTTGCCAAAAGTTAAGGTTATTACAATTAACGGCTTAAACGTTGAAGATGTAGTAAATTACGACAAGTTAATCTTGACTAAAGACGCTATTGAGAAGATTGAAGAGAATGTTGAGGGGGCTTCGAAGAAATGAGTGCACATGATATCATTTTAAGACCTATCATTACTGAAAAGTCAACGAACTTAATGGATGATAAGAAGTACACTTTCAACGTGCTTTTAACTGCAACCAAGACTCAAGTTCGTAACGCTGTTGAAGAAATCTTTGATGTCAAAGTTAAGAAAGTTAATATCATGAATGTTCGTGGTAAAGACAAGCGTGTTGGCCGTTACACTGGTAAAACAGCTCGTAGCCGTAAAGCAATTGTCACTTTAACTGATGATTCAAACGACATTAAGATTTTCAAAGACGAAAATCAAGAAGAAAATAAGTAATAGGAGGTCAGTCAATTGGCTATTAAGATTTATAAGCCAACCACAAATGGTCGCCGTAATATGACTTCTTCCGACTTTGCTGAGATTACTAAGAGCAAGCCAGAACGTACCTTGCTTGAATCACAATCACACACTGCAGGTCGTAACTCATATGGTCATATTACAAGTAGACACCGTGGTGGTGGTCATAAGCAAAAGTACCGTATCATCGATTTCAAGCGTAACAAGGACAATGCAAAAGCTGTTGTTAAGGCTATCGAATACGATCCAAACAGAACTGCTAACATTGCACTTCTTCACTACACTGATGGTATCAAAGCTTACATTTTAGCTCCTAAAGGATTAAAAGTTGGCGATGTAGTTGAATCTGGTCCTAATGCAGACATTAAGCCAGGTAATGCTTTACCATTAAAGAACATTCCTACTGGTACTTCAATTCACAACATTGAATTAAGACCTGGTAAGGGTGGACAACTTGTCAGAAGTGCTGGTGCCAATGCTCAAGTTTTGGGTAGTGACGGTAAGTACACTTTAGTTAGACTTCAAAGTGGCGAAGTTCGTAAGATCTTGTCAACTTGTCGTGCAACTATTGGTGTTGTTGGTAACGAACAACACTCATTGATTCAATTAGGTAAGGCTGGCCGTAGCCGCTGGTTAGGCAGACGTCCACAATCACGTGGTTCTGTAATGAACCCTAACGATCACCCACATGGTGGTGGTGAAGGTAAGGCTCCAGTTGGTCGTCCACAACCTATGACTCCTTGGGGTAAGAAAGCTCGCGGTATCAAGACTAGAAATAGTAAGAGAGCTAGCGAGAAGTTAATTATTCGTCACCGTAAGGGTAACAAGTAATAGAAGGAGGGTTAATTAATGAGCCGTAGTATTAAAAAAGGGCCTTTTGCAGACGCATCTTTGCTAAAGAAAGTTGATGCACAAGCAGACACAGAGAAAAAACAGGTTATTAAAACCTGGTCACGTCGTTCAACTATTTTCCCTTCCTTCGTTGGTTTGACTATAGCTGTTTACGATGGTAGAAAACATGTTCCAGTTTACATTACTGAAGACATGGTTGGTCACAAGTTAGGTGAATTTGTTCCAACAAGAACTTTCCATGGACACAAGACATCTGACGATAAGGCAACTAAATAGAGGAAGGAGAAACACTTAAATGGCAGAACAAATTAGTTCAGCTAGGGCTGAAGCAAGAACTGTTCGTATTGCTCCAAGAAAAGCACGTTTAGTCGTTGACTTAATTCGCGGTAAAGACGTTGCAGAAGCATTAGCAATCTTGCAATTTACGCCTAGAGCTGCTTCCCCAATCGTTGAAAAAGTTTTACGCTCAGCAATCGCTAACGCGGAACACAACTACGATCTCGAAAGTGCTAACCTTTACGTATCAGAAGCATACGTAAACGAAGGTGCAACTTTAAAGAGATTTAGACCACGTGCCAAAGGTATGGCTTCTCCAATTAACAAGAGAACAAGTCATGTAGTTGTAGTAGTTTCAGAAAAGAACGATTAAGGGAGGTATATTAATGGGTCAGAAAATTAACCCAAATGGTTTTCGTCTCGGCGTAATTCGTGACTGGGAATCTAAATGGTATGCTGACAGAGGATACAAAGAAACCTTAAATGAAGACCTGAAGATCAGAAAATTCATTTCTAAGAAATTAAAGGATGCCTCTGTTTCTACTGTTGAAATTGAACGTGCAGCAAACAGAATCAACGTATCAATTAATACCTCAAAACCAGGTATGGTAATTGGTAAAGGTGGTTCTGAAGTTGAAGCTTTAAGAAAAGAATTAAATGCTTTGACTAACAAGCAAGTTCACGTTAACATTGTCGAAATTAAGAAACCAGATCTTGATGCTAAATTGGTGGCAGATAGTATTGCAAGTCAACTTGAAGCTCGTATTGCTTTTAGACGTGCAATGCGCCAAGCTACTCAAAGAACTATGCGTGCTGGTGCTAAAGGAATCAGAGTTCAAACTTCTGGTCGTTTAAACGGTGCTGACATGGCAAGAAGAGAATGGCATACTGAAGGTCGTGTTCCATTACAAACTTTAAGAGCTGACATTGACTATGCTTGGGTAAATGCCTTCACTACTTATGGTGAAATTGGTGTTCAAGTATGGATCAACCGTGGTGAAGTCTTACCTTCAAAGAGTAAGAAACCTGAAAAAGCTGTGAAGGGAGGAAACAAATAATGCCTCTAGTACCAAAAAGGGTAAAGCACCGTCGTGAATTCCGTGGTAAGATGCGTGGTGCTGCTAAGGGTGGCAAAACCATTGCCTTTGGTGAATATGGTTTACAAGCTCTTGAATCACACTGGATTACTAACCAACAAATCGAAGCTGCTCGTGTTGCGATGACTCGTTACATGAAGCGTGGTGGTAAAGTTTGGATTAGAATTTTCCCTCAAAAGTCATACACTGCTAAAGGTGTAGGTGTACGTATGGGTTCTGGTAAAGGTGCACCAGCCGGCTGGGTAGCTGTTGTTAAGAGAGAAAAGATTATGTTTGAAATTGGTGGCGTTAGCGAAGCAACTGCTCGTGAAGCTTTAAGACTTGCTTCAACTAAGTTACCAATTAAATGTAAGTTTGTGACTAAAAGTTCGGAAGTAGGTGGCAATTCTAATGAAGGCTAAAGATATCAGAGCACTAACCACTGATCAGATGTTGGACAAGGAAAAGCAATACAAAGAAGAACTCTTTAATTTGCGTTTTCAACAAGCAACGGGTCAATTAGAAAATACCGCTCGCCTAAGCAAAGTCCGCAAGAACATCGCTAGAATTAAAACAATTCTAAGTGAAGATGCATTGAAGAAAGATTAGTGGAAGGGAGTTATTAACTTGAGCGAATCAATCGAAAGAAATCGTCGTCACGTATATCAAGGTCGAGTAATTTCTGATAAGAATGACAAAACTATCACTGTTGTTGTTGATACTTACAAGAATCACCCTGTTTACAAGAAGCGTATCAAATATTCTAAGAAATATTACGCACAAGACGAAAAAAATGAAGCTAAAGTTGGCGATACTGTTCGTATCATGGAAACCCGTCCATTATCTCGTACAAAGCGCTTCCGTTTAGTAAAAATTGTCAAGAAATCTGTATAGTTTTGCGGATTTAGTGAGGGGAGGATTAAATAGTGATTCAAAATGAATCCCGTTTGAAGGTTGCTGATAACTCAGGTGCCAGAGAACTATTAGTTATTAGAGTCTTAGGTGGTTCAAGACGTAAGACTGGTAACATTGGTGACATCGTGGTTGCAACTGTTAAACAAGCAACACCAGGTGGCGTTGTCAAAAAAGGTGACGTTGTCAAAGCTGTCATTGTTAGAACAAAATCAGGCGCACGTCGTGAAGATGGTTCATACATCAAGTTTGATGAAAATGCCGGTGTAGTAATTAATGCAGATAAGAGCCCACGTGGTACTCGTATCTTTGGGCCTGTTGCACGTGAGCTGCGTGAGCACGACTTTATGAAGATCGTCTCTCTTGCTCCTGAAGTCTTATAATTAAGTGAGGTGCACTGATGTTTGTTAAAACTGGTGACAAAGTAAAAGTTATTGCCGGAAAAGACAAAGGTAAAGAAGGTACTGTTCTTTCTGTTAACGTTAAGAAAAACCGTGTGGTTGTTAAGGGCGTTAACACAATTAAGAAACACCAAAAGCCTTCGCAAACTAATGCAAATGGTGGTGTAGTTGAATCAGAAGGTTCAATTCACGCATCAAACGTAAAAGTTATTGCTAAGTCTGAAAGCAAAAAAGAAGAAACTAAGAAATAGGAAGGAGGACACAAATGGCAAATTATTTAGCTGAAGAATATAAAGAAAAAATTGTTCCTGCATTGCAAGAAAAGTTTGAATACAGCTCAGTTATGCAAGTACCTAAGATCGAAAAGATCGTTTTGAACATGGGTGTTGGTGACGCAGTTACTAACGCAAAGAACTTGGATGAAGCAGTCGAAGAATTAACTTTGATCTCAGGTCAAAAGCCTTTAGTAACAAAGGCTAAGAAATCAATCGCTAACTTCCGTTTACGTGAAGGTATGTCTATCGGTGCTAAGGTAACACTTAGAGGAGACAGAATGTATGATTTCTTGTACAAGTTAATTAGTGTTTCGCTTCCTCGGGTTCGTGACTTCCGCGGTGTTTCAAGCCGTTCATTCGATGGTCGTGGTAACTACACTTTAGGTATTAAGGAACAACTTATTTTCCCAGAAATTGACTTTGATAAGGTTAATCGGACAAGAGGTTTAGATGTTGTTATCGTTACTACTGCCAACACTGATGAAGAAGCTCGTGAGCTTTTAAGTCAATTTGGTATGCCGTTTGCAAAATAATGGAGGACACTAATGGCTAAAACATCACAAATAATTAGAAATCATCGTCCTGCTAAATTCTCTTCACGTGAATATACTCGTTGCGAGAGATGTGGTCGTCCACACTCCGTTTACCGTAAGTTTGGTTTATGCCGTATTTGCTTGAAGGATTTAGCTCACAAAGGTCAAATCCCAGGTCTTAAAAAGGCTAGTTGGTAATACGGTTAGGAGGATAGCATAAATGGTCATGACAGATCCGATCGCAGATTACTTGACTAGAATTAGAAATGCCAATATGGCAAAGCATAGTTCAGTTGAAATTCCTGCATCAAACATTAAAAAATCTATTTCAGAAATTTTGAAACGCGAAGGTTTCATCCGTGATTACGAAGTTACTGATGACAACAAACAGGGCATTATCAAGATTTTCTTGAAATATGGTCCAGACGGAGAACGTGTCATTTCAGGCTTAAAGCGTATTTCTAAGCCAGGTCTTAGAAATTACGTTAGTGCTGAAAACTTACCTAAAGTTCTTAATGGTTTAGGTATCGCCATCGTTTCAACTTCTGCTGGTGTAATTACCGATAAAGAAGCTAGACAAAAAGACGTCGGCGGCGAAGTTATCGCTTACGTTTGGTAATTCTGACAGAAAGGAGAACAATCAATGAGCCGTATTGGTTTAAAAACAATTGAAGTCCCAGATAGTGTCACAGTTACCAAGGATGGTGACAACATCACCGTTAAGGGACCAAAGGGTGAATTAACTAGATACTTCGATCCAAAGATTACTTTCAAGCAAGAAGATGGCAAGATTAACTTTTCACGTTCAAGTGAAAGTGATAAAGCACTTCACGGTACTGAAAGAGCTAACTTAGCATCAATGGTTGAAGGTGTAGTTAATGGCTACAAGAAGACTTTGAAGTTAATCGGTGTTGGTTACCGTGCAACAGCACAAGGCAACAAATTAACATTAAATGTTGGTTACTCACACCCAGTTGAAATGACTGCACCAGAAGGTGTTTCCGTAAAAGCTACTTCAGCAACTGATATTGAAGTAGAAGGGATTTCTAAGCAAAATGTTGGACAATTTGCTGCTGAAATCCGCGATGTACGTCCACCAGAGCCATACAAGGGTAAAGGTATTCGTTACACTGACGAATATGTACGTCGTAAGGAAGGTAAGACAGGTAAGTAATAAATAAATTTTTGAGGTGAAATTGTGATTTCAAAACCAGATAAAAATAAGTTACGCTTAAAGCGTCACAAACGTATTCGTGGCAAGATTTCTGGTACTGCTGAGCGCCCACGCTTAAGCGTTTTCCGTTCAAACAAAAACATCTACGCTCAATTAATTGATGACGTAGCGGGTGTAACGCTAGCAAGTGCCTCAACTTTGGATGATTCCGTAGCTAAGGATTCAACTAAGGTAGAACAAGCTCAAGCTGTAGGTAAGGCAATTGCCGAAGCAGCTAAAGCTAAGAACATTTCAAATGTTGTGTTCGATAGAAGTGGTTACCTATACCACGGCCGTATTTCAGCTTTGGCAGATGCCGCTCGTGAAAACGGATTAGATTTCTAGGGAAGGAGAATAATACATGGCAAACCGCAACGATTCTCGCAATAATCGCAGAAATAAAGACGACATCGAAGATCAGTTAGTAGCAATTAATCGTGTCACCAAGGTTGTCAAGGGTGGTCAACGAATGAGATTTGCTGCCTTGGTAATCGTTGGCGACAAAAAAGGTCGTGTAGGCTTTGGTACTGGTAAAGCTCAAGAAGTTCCAGAAGCAATCCGTAAGGCCGTTGAAGCTGGTAAGAAGAACATGATTACTGTTCCTAAGGTTGGTACTACCATTCCTCACGAAGTAATCGGTCACTATGGCTCAGGTAGCATCTTAATTAAACCTGCTCCAGCTGGTTCCGGAGTTGCTGCCGGTGGTGCCGTTCGTATCGTTATGGATATGGCTGGTATCGCTGATGTTACTTCTAAGTCACTTGGTTCAAACACTCCAATCAATGTTGTTCGTGCAACTATCGATGGGTTGAAGAAACTTAAGACCAGTGAACAAGTTGAAAAACTACGTCACGCTGATTTAGATTAGGGAGACAAAATAAATGACTGAATTAAAAGTTACTTTAATTAGAAGTGCTGCGCACCGTCTACCTAACCAACAAAAAGTTGTTAAAGCCTTAGGCTTAGGTAGAATCAATAGTACAGCTACTCTACCAGACAACGCTGCTACTCGTGGTGCATTGTTGAAAATTGCACATTTAATCTCTGTTGAAGAGATCAATAAATAATTAATTGAGGAGGTGCCGAATTAATGAAGCTTCATGAATTACATGCTGCTGAGGGTTCACGCAATACTAGAAAACGTGTTGGACGTGGTACTTCAAGTGGTTACGGAAAGACTTCTGGCCGTGGACAAAAGGGTCAATTAGCCCGTCAAGGTGGACACACTCGTTTAGGTTTTGAAGGTGGTCAAATGCCATTATTCAGAACTATGCCTAAGCGTGGTTTTAAGAACGTTAACCGTAAAGAATATGCAATTATTAATTTAGACGACTTAAACAAGTTTAAAGACAACGACGAAGTTACTGTTGCTAGTCTTAAAGAAAACGGCTTGGTAAAGAAAGAATTATCAGGCGTTAAGCTACTTGCTAAAGGTGAGCTAAAAGTTAAGTTAAACGTAAAGGTTAACAAGGTTTCCGCCGCTGCTAAAAAAGCAGTTGAAGCTGCAGGCGGATCTGTTGAGGTGATCTAATGTTTTCGACTTTGAAGAACGCCTTCAAGGATAAAGAAATTAGAAATAAGATTTATTTCACACTCTTTATTCTTTTGCTGTATCGCATTGGAGCTAACATTACTGTTCCAGGTGTCAATGCAAAAGCGATTACTCAAGTCGCACAAACTGGTTTAGTTCCAATGCTGGACACTGTTTCCGGTGGTGGGCTAGATAATTACTCGATTTTTTCACTTGGTGTTTCGCCCTTCATTACTGCGCAAATTGTTATCCAATTGTTGCAAATGGACATTGTTCCTACTTTAGTGGAATGGGGCAAGCAGGGTGAAGTTGGTCGTCGTAAGACCAATCAAGCTACAAGATGGCTTGCATTATTTGTCGCATTTTTTCAAAGCATTGGAATCACGCTTGGTTTTAACGCTTTGACTGAAATGGGATTGGTTAAATCCCAAACGTGGCAATCATACTGTGAAATTGCAATCATTATGACTGCAGGTACGATGCTGTTGACTTGGCTTGGTGATGAAATTACCGATAAAGGTTTAGGTAACGGCGTTTCAGTAATTATTTTTGCCGGTATTATTGCTCGACTTCCACGCGGTCTTTGGCAGTTATATAAAGATGAAGTGATCAATAATAGTGCGAGTGATCGTTGGCAAGGAATTGTGTTCTTCATTGCGATTCTCATTGCAATACTCATCGTAACGCAAATAGTTACTTGGGTTGAACAGGCTGATCGCCGTATTCCAATCCAATACACTAGACGAGCAACTACTAGTGGCTCAGAAAGTTTCTTACCATTAAAAGTTAATGTCTCAGGTGTGATTCCAGTAATTTTCGCTAGTTCGTTTATTGTTACACCAGCTACAATTTTAATGGCCTTTCAAAGAACTCAAGGCGACCAACAATGGTACAAGGTAATGACTAACATTTTTAGTATGCAGACTACAACTGGTGTTATCATTTATACTCTTTTGATTGTACTGTTTACCTTCTTTTATGCTTTTGTTCAGGTTAATCCTGAGAAGCTTGCAAAGAACTTGCAAAAACAAGGTGCTTACATTCCTAGTGTATGGCCGGGTAAGGATACGCAAAAATATGTTTCAAAGTTGTTAATTAGATTATCAACTGTTGGTTCAGTATTCTTGGGTTTGGTAGCTTTACTACCACAACTTGCTACTAATATTTGGGACTTACCGAGTTCAATTGGACTAGGTGGAACTAGTCTTTTGATCGTAATCGGAGTTGTCTTGGAGTTATCTCGTCAAATTAACGGTTTGTTAATGAAGAGAGAATATGTAGGATTCATCAGATAGGAACGAATAAATGATTAATTTATTTCTTTTAGGTTTGCCGGGTGCTGGTAAAGGAACAGTATCAGAGCAAATTGTTGATAAATATCATCTAACTCATATTTCAACTGGGGATATGTTTAGAGAAGCAATGGCTAATGAGACCAAAGTTGGTCTTGAAGCTAAAAGTTACATTGACAAAGGTGATTTGGTACCGGACGAAGTTACTGCTAGATTAGTAGAAGAACGTTTGGGTCAACCAGATATTAAAGAAGGCTACATTTTAGATGGCTTTCCTCGGACAATTGTTCAAGCTGAACTTTTGGAGGATATCACTAAGAAGTTGAACAAACCTTTAACTAACGTAATCTCTTTAGAGGTTAAGGAAGATACTTTAGTCAAACGTTTATCAGCACGCTTTATGTGTAAAAAGTGTGGTGCCACTTATAACAAAATTACTAAGATGCCTAAAGTAGAAGGTACTTGTGATCGTTGTGGCAGTCATGAATTTTATCAACGTGAAGATGACAAGCCAGAAGTAGTTAAGAATCGTTTACAAGTTAACGAAAAGATGAACACACCTTTGAAAGACTATTATCAAAAGAATGGGTTGTTAACCTGTGTAGATGGTGAACAATCTCCTGAGAAAGTCTTTGAAAGTGTTGATGCGGTTTTAAGTAAAAAGCAATAATTTGTATATTTACTTTTCCGTGTTATAATTTCAAAGTATGACTGTTTAAATGCGGAGGAACAGCTTTGGCAAAAGATGATGTCATTGAAGTAAAGGGTAAAGTTATTGATACTTTGCCTAATGCTATGTTTAAGGTTGAATTGGAAAATGGAGCAGAAATATTAGCACATGTTTCTGGGAAAATCAGAATGCACTATATTCGTATTCTGCCCGGAGACCGTGTTACTGTAGAACTTTCTCCTTACGATTTAACAAAAGGTAGAATTACTTATCGGTTTATAAAGTAATAACGGAGGGAAACATGAAGGTTAGACCATCTGTTAAACCAATGTGTGAACATTGTAAGATTATTAAAAGACATGGTCGTGTGATGGTTATTTGTTCTGCAAATCCAAAACACAAACAGCGTCAAGGTTAAAAATAAAATAGGAGGTGCAATTTATGGCACGTATTGCTGGTGTTGACTTACCAAGAGATAAAAGAATAGTTGTTGCATTAACATACATTTATGGCATTGGTGAACCAACAGCTCAGAAAATTTGTGCGGATGCTGGTGTTTCTGAAGACATACGTTCAAAAGATTTGACTCCAGATGATCAAGAAAAGCTTCGCGCAGAAGTTGATAAATACCGTGTTGAAGGTGACTTGCGTAGAGAAGTCAGCATGAATATCAAACGGTTAATTGATATTGGTTCTTACCGTGGTATGCGTCACCGCCGTGGACTTCCAGTTCGTGGACAAAATACCAAGAATAATGCCCGTACTCGTAAGGGTAGTAAGAAGAGATAAACAAAAATATAAGGAGGTTTATTGATGCCTAAAACAGCACGTAAGCGTCGTGTGAAGAAGCACGTTGAAAAAGGCGTTGCTCACATTCATTCTACGTTTAATAATACTTTAGTCATGATTACTGACGTTCAAGGCAATGCAATTGCTTGGTCTTCAGCTGGTGCATTGGGCTTTAAAGGTAGTCGTAAGTCTACCCCATTTGCAGCTCAAATGGCAGCCGAAGCAGCAGCTAAGAGCGCAATGGACCAAGGCATGAAACATGTAGAAGTTTCTGTTAAGGGTCCTGGTGCTGGTCGTGAATCTGCTATAAGATCACTTCAAGCTACTGGACTTGAGATCACTGCAATCCGTGATGTCACTCCAGTTCCCCACAATGGTTCTAGACCACCAAAACGTCGTCGTGTTTAATTTTGTTCTTAATGAAGGACGTTGCGTTTTGAAAGGGGCCTAGTAATGATTGAATTTGAAAAACCAAATATTACCGTTGTGGACCAAGAGAAGGCTTATGGTAAATTTGTTATTGAACCACTTGAACGAGGCTTTGGTACTACTTTAGGTAACTCATTACGTAGAGTTTTACTTACATCTATTCCAGGTACTGGACTTGTTTATGTTCAAATTGATGATGTTTTACACGAATTCTCCACTGTTCCAGGTGTTAGAGAAGATGTTGCTAAGATTATCTTGAACCTGAAGAAGCTTGAATTAAAATCTTTTTCAGATGAGCAAAAGACCATTGAAGTAGATGTTGAGGGTCCAGCTACTGTTACCGCCGATGATCTGAAAGCCGATTCAGATATTCAAATTCTGAATCCAGATCAATATATTTGTACCATTGCTGACGGTGGTCACTTGCATATGCAGATTGCAGTCAAAAATGGCCGTGGTTACGTTGCCGCAAGTGAGAATAAGAGTGAAGATATGCCAATTGGTGTTATTCCGGTTGATTCTCTCTTTTCACCAATTAAAAAAGTTAATTACCAGGTTGAGTCAACTCGTGTTGGTAAAAGAGACGATTTTGACAAGCTCACTTTAGAGATTTGGACTGATGGTTCAATCAAGCCTAATGACGCCCTTAGTTTTGCTGCCAAAATTTTGGTAGCGCACTTTAAAGTGTTTGAAACTGCTGATGCAAATACCCAATTCAATGATGTTATGGTTGAAAAAGAGGACGATACTGCAGAGAAGAAGCTCGAAATGACAATTGAAGAGCTTGATTTATCTGTTCGTTCATACAACTGCCTTAAGCGTGCCGGCATTAATACTCTGCAAGAACTGACTGATAAGACAGAAGCAGATATGATGCGTGTACGTAATTTAGGACGTAAATCATTAGAAGAAGTTAAAAATAAATTAACTGATTTGGGACTTTCACTTCGTCAAGAAGATTAACTAACAAATAAAAGGAGGTAAACTGATGGCATACCGTAAATTAGGTCGCGATAGTGCACATAGAAAAGCAATGCTTAGAGAAATGACTACTCAATTGATCATGAACGAACGCATTGTTACTACTGAAACACGTGCTAAAGAAGTCCGCAAAACTGCCGAAAAGATGATTACTTTAGGCAAGCGTGGTGATTTAGCTGCAAGAAGAAAAGCTGCTGCTTACGTTCGTAATGAAGTTGCTGACATTCAAGAAGAAAAAGATGCAGTTGTTGTAAAATCAGCATTGCAAAAACTCTTCAGTGATATTGCACCTCGTTACAAGGACCGTAATGGTGGTTACACCCGTATTTTGAAGCTTGCCAAGGCTCGTAGAGGCGATGCAGCTCCAATGGTTATTCTAGAATTGGTTTAAGTTAGAATAACCAAAACTTAATAGCTATTAAGAATTATCCATGAAAGTGAGAATAAGCGTTAAGATGATGACGAAAGTTTAGTCTAGCTTAGATAATGAAAATTATCCCTCTTCATGGGTGATTTTTTTTGCTCTTTTTATTTCAATAAAAACGCTAAGTTTGATGTGAACCCCGAAGTTAAGACAACTTCGGGGTTTTTGTTATATAAATTAATGTTTTTTTTTGAAAGGTTGCAATGAAGGCTCATTTTTATATAATGAGTCACTGCTTAAAATCTTCTGCGTAAGAATAGCGAATTTAGACTAATAAGAAACTATTTATTCGCCATTATCTTAATTTATTACGAGGTCTTTTTTTGGTACAATTGAATAAGACTTTTTAGGAGGGTGAGAGCATGACAAAAGATAGTATCATTAAAGTTAATAATATCAGTTTTACATATCCTGAGTCCGACTCGCCTGCGATTGATAATATCAGTTTTGAAATTAAGAGGGGTTCTTGGACGTCGATTATTGGTCATAATGGTAGTGGGAAGTCCACCATTATTAGATTGATCAATGGCTTACTAGTAGCTGATGAAAAAGACGATTCCTATATTGAAGTCGACGGAACCAAACTTGATGATGATAGTGTATGGGATATCAGAGATAAGGTTGGCGTCGTTTTTCAAAATCCAGACAATCAATTTGTCGGTGCCACAGTAGCTGATGATGTTGCCTTTGGCCTTGAGAACCGGGGGGTTCCCCGCACCGAAATGCTCAAAATCGTCCCAGAAGCGATTAAAGCTGTCGACATGACAGAATATACTGATACCGAGCCAGCTAACCTCTCTGGTGGGCAGAAACAGCGTGTGGCGATTGCAGGGATTCTTGCAATCAAGCCTAAGATTATTGTGCTAGACGAAGCAACATCAATGCTTGATCCCGAAGGTCGGGATAAAATTTTGGGGATTGTTCAGCAAATGAAGCAGGAATACGACTTAACCGTAATCGCCATTACCCATGACATTGATGAAGCTAATATGGCCGATAATATCATTGTGATGAATGATGGTAAGCTGATTACTCAAGGAAATGCAACGAAGGTATTCAGCCAAGTTAAACTGCTAAAGGAAATTGGGCTGGATGTTCCTTTTTTCCAACAAGTAATGGATGATTTACGTAGTGACTCAATCACAATCCCAGAAACAATTAATTCAGAAGAAGAGTTGGTAAAGTACTTATGTCAATTAAATTCGAACAAGTAGGATATACTTACTCACCAGGTTCACCATTAGAAAAAAAGGGTTTAGAAGATGTCAATTTTGAATTAAAAACTGGCTCTTTTACGGCCATTATTGGTCACACCGGCAGTGGAAAATCGACGTTGATGCAGCATTTTAATGCGCTGTTAAAACCGACAGAGGGCAAAATTGAAATCGCAAATACAACAATTACGCCTGCAACTACCAATAAAGATTTAAAGGAATTAAGACGGCACGTAAGCCTGGTTTTTCAATTTCCTGAAGCACAATTATTTGAAAGTACTGTGCTCGATGATATTGCTTTCGGTCCCAAAAACTTTGGCTATAGTCCCGAAGAGGCAAAGAAAAGTGCCAAAATATGGTTAAGAAAAGTTGGCTTGCCAGATGATATCGCTCGGCGTTCACCGTTTGAGTTATCAGGCGGGCAAATGCGCCGGGTAGCAATTGCTGGCGTAATGGCTTATGAGCCCGATATTTTATGCTTAGATGAGCCAGCTGCTGGACTTGATCCACGGGCACGCAAACAGATGATGCATCTTTTTGCCCAATACCAACAAGAAGGTCATACGGTAATTTTAGTTACACACAATATGGATGATGTCGCTGATTATGCGGATGATGTTCTGGTAATGGAACACGGAAAGATGATCAAGCATGACTGTCCGGCAAAAATCTTTCAGGATCGGACATGGTTAAAAAAGCATCATCTTGAGGAGCCTAAGGCATCGCTATTTGCGTCACGATTAACTAATTTTAATTTTGTTCAACCACCATTAACGGAGAAAAAACTTGTAGAAGAAATAGAGCAAAATTTAAGGGGATGAACTTGTGAATAAAATTTTAATTGGTCGGTACATTTCCGGAGATTCGCTAGTTTATAAGATGGATCCACGGGGAAAACTATTAACAACAATTTGCTTTATTTTGTTAATATTTTTGGCTAATAATCCCGTTACATATATTATTGTTACGCTTTTCAGTATCCTTGCAGTGGCAGCAACAGGTTTGAAACCAAAGGTCTTTTGGGATGGAGTCAAACCAATGATTTGGCTGATTCTATTTACCTCTTTTTTGCAATTATTTTTTACCGTTGGTGGAAAAGTTTATTGGCGATGGGGGATTTTTGCCATTTCAACTTATGGTATTACTAATGCGGTTTTTATCTTTATTCGGTTCACTGTCATTATTTTAATTTCAACAGTCATGACCGTAACAACAATGCCGCTAGAAATTGCGGATGCAATTGAGTGGCTGCTAATCCCCTTAAAATTATTTAGGATACCTGTGGATAAAATTGCGTTAGTAATGTCAATTGCCTTAAGGTTTGTCCCCACGCTTTTTGATGAAACTTATAAAATCATGAACGCACAGCGTTCTCGGGGAGCCGATTTTAATAATGGCGGCTTAATTCAACGTGCTAAGGCAATAACGCCACTTTTGGTTCCTTTATTCATTAGTTCATTAGAAACAGCCATCGACTTATCAACAGCAATGGAATCACGCGGCTATCGCGGTGATGAGGGACGAACTAAATTCCGAGTTTTAAAATGGTCAAAATATGATTTAGTGAACTTAGGTTATTTCGTCGTCTTAACAGCTCTATTATTAATTTTTAGGACACATTAATGAATTACACAAGGTATAAAATGACACTTGCCTACGATGGGCACCTTTTTCATGGCTTTCAATCGCAACCTCGTCAGCGGACAGTGCAGGGAACAATTGAAGCCGCGTTAAAGAAAATGACTAAAGGTCGCGAAGTCGCTGTTGAAGGTTCAGGAAGAACGGATGCAGGCGTGCATGCTTTCGGTCAAGTTATTCATTTTGATTATCCGGGGACAACAATTCCGCCAGAACGCATGATTTGTGCACTTAATTCAATCATGCCGCTTGATATTGTTTTTAAAGAATGTGAAATTGTTGATGAAAACTTTCATGTTCGTTATAGTGCGAAGGGAAAATGGTATCGTTACCGAGTTAGCCTAGATCGCTTTGTTGATCCCTTCAAGCGTTTTTATACGGGCCATTATCCTTATCCGGTTGACTTGGAAAAAATGCAGCTAGCAGCAAAAGATTTATTAGGAACACATGATTTTACTAGTTTTGCCGCTAGTGGAGGCCAGATAAAAAACAAAGTTCGCACAATGTATTATGTCAATGTGCAAAAAGATGAAGAGGAAAATGAAATAATTTTTGACTTCATTTGTTCCGGTTTTTTATACAATATGGTCAGAATTTTGGTGGCAACTTTACTGGAAATCGGTAATGGTAAAAGACCGCTCAATGATATACCCCGAGTAATTAAAGCAAAGAACAGGGAAGAAGTCAGAGAAACGGCACAAGCCAACGGCCTGTTTTTATATCACGTCTTTTATGAAGATATTCCGAAAAAATATCGCCTAGATAGCGAATTATATTGACAATTAAGCAAAAAGGACGTATTCTATTTAGGTATGTTTGTCCACGATAGGCCCCGGAATCTTATTGTATTCAAACAACGTATAAACGGAGGAAATTAAATTGCGTACTACACAATTAGCAAAACCTAATGAAATTGAACGTAAGTGGTATGTTATTGACGCAACAGATGTATCTTTAGGTCGTCTGTCTACTGCAGTAGCAACTATTTTAAGAGGTAAGAACAAACCTCAATACACACCAAATGTTGACACTGGCGACAACGTTATTATTATTAACGCTGCTAAGTTAAAGTTAACTGGTAAAAAGGCTACTGACAAGATTTACTATCACCACTCTTCTTACCGTGGCGGTTTAAAGGCTACCCCAGCAGGTGACTTACTTGCCAACAACCCAGTTAGATTAGTTGAATTGTCAGTTAAAGGTATGCTTCCAAAGAACACTCTTGGTCACCAAGAATTCATGAAGATGCATGTTTATGCTGGTGAAGACCACAAGCATGAAGCACAAAAGCCTGAAAAATTGGACATTAATAAATTAATCTAGGAGGTTATTATAAATGGCACAACAAGTTGCATATGCTGGTACTGGCCGGCGTAAAGATGCTGTCGCTCGTGTACGTTTAGTACCAGGCAGTGGAAAAATTACAGTTAATAACAAAGATGTTGATCAATACATCCCATTCCCTAACTTAGTTAAGGATTTAAAACAACCTTTGACTTTAACCGAAACTGACAGTCAATACGACGTTAAGGTTAACGTTAATGGTGGTGGTTTCTCAGGTCAAGCTGGAGCAATTCGTTTAGGTATTGCCCGTGCTCTTCTTGAAGTAGACCCAGATTTCCGTGGCCCATTAAAGAAGGCTGGCTTCTTAACTCGTGACCCAAGAATGGTTGAACGTAAAAAGCCAGGTCTCAAGAAGGCCCGTAAGGCATCACAATTCAGTAAGCGTTAATTTATTTACGTCTATTGAACAGATCAATAAAACTATTTGGTTATTGGATTACTTATCCTTTTTCCAGACGAGTTTTCAAGGCATCAGTGTTAAACTGATGTCTTTTTTTATAAGGTAGTAAAAAATGGCAAATATCGAATTAACACGTTTTCGGATTAAAAAGGGCAAAGAACAAATAGCACAAGAATGGATGAATTTCTTAAACCGGCACCACCAAGATACTGTCGCCACCATGGCAGGTGAAAAAATGTATGTTGAAACGGTTTTTAAGGAAAGCAATCCAGACGGTTATACATACTTCTACTGGTATTCAATTCAGGGGATAGGTGGAAATGCGGTTGAAGATTCTACCAGTTATATTGATCAAAAGCATTTAGAATATTGGGAAGAATGCATTGATGAAACCTATCGTCCGGTTGATATGGTGGTTGAACAAAGTTTATTAGCACCACTAATTGAGCAGGCAATCACGCAATCCGAACAATAATTGTGAGTTGCTTATACTAAGCAGCTGCCGATTTTAGTTCTGTTAGCGAAGAATATCTGTTATTTTACCTGATTATTAATTTTTAATTCAATCAAAAAAGTGCGAGAGTAATTTCTCGCACTTTTTGTTTGGTTTAGAATTTGTTATTCATATCGCAGGGCTGTAATTGGATCGAGTTTAGCTGCTCGTCGTGCTGGTAGTGTTCCTGCCAAGAAGGTAATTAAACAGATGATACCAATGATTATCAAACTGCTTGACCAATTGAATTGTACCAATGTAAAGCCATCTAGTCCCTTTAGGAAACTTGTAGTTGCAACCTTATTAATGGCTTGTCCAATGCCCATTGCCGCTAACAAGCCAAGTAGAGATCCGATCAGGCCAATTAAAATTGCTTCACAACTAAAGATTGAGAAGACTTTTCCGCCGCCTAATCCAAGGGCCTTCATCAAGCCAATTTCGCGCGTACGATCACGCACTGACATGTAAAGCGTGTTGATAACGCCAAAACTAGCAGCAATCAGTGCAATTGCACCGAATAAAATCAGTACGCCAGTCACAGCATTAAAGACTTGGAATAATTGTTTAACCGATTCCTTGAGTGTCATTGCATCAAAGCCTTTTTTGTTGAGCCTGTCCTCAATTTCCGTAATCTTTTGATCATCCTTACTTGTTGGTGTGGCTACAACTTCAACGTAACGTGCTTTTAGTGCTTTAGGTAAACCGGCTTGGTTGGCAGCAATAATCTTATCACTTAAGCCGGTGCTATAAACCGATTGACCGCTGCTGACCATGCTTTCGTTACGAACGCCCACGACTTTAGCTGCAATCTTTTCCTTTTTCTTAGTCACAGGTGAAATTGCTGTCAAATTAATTTGTTGACCAATCGCGTGCCGTGGATTTTTGTAGCCAAACGCCTTAGCCATCTCTTTAGTCAGCAGAATTTCGCTTGCCTGACCTTGAGTAGCAACTTGACGTCCGGCCAACAAGTCATATTTAATTCCTAAGGTTACCTGAGCATCAATTAGGTATTTGGTTTTGCTTTTACCCTGAGCATACTCAACGTTACTATCTTTAAGAGCCTTAACGTCTTTTAGCCCTTTGACAGACTTGATTTTGGCGACATCTTTTTTACTAATCATGCCATCGGCATTGTGGCTGCTCTTACTTGAGTTGTATTTTTGTGGTCCTGAACCATCACTGCTAGAATATTGCGGGCTAATAATCATTTGTTCAGTATTGCCAACATTGCCAATTTGCTTATGCAAATAATCGTTAACACCGGTATTGATTCCAAGCGTAATACTAATTGTCAAAGCACCGATTAACACCGCGATTATGGTTAAAAAAGTGCGTCCTTTGTTATGCCATAAATTAGTTGCGGCGGAATTTAAAATATCACGAAATTTCATTCTTTGCCTCCTTCAACTAACTGGCCATCTTTAATTTGAATTTGTCGTTCACACTTGTTTGCTAGATCTGGATCGTGGGTGACGATAATTAAGGTGATTCCTTTTTCTTTATTTAAGTTGAATAAAATATTTTCAACCATTTCACCAGTGCCAGAGTCAAGATTACCAGTTGGTTCGTCAGCAAAAATTATTTGCGGATCATTGACTAAAGCACGTGCGATGCAGACCCGCTGCTTTTGACCACCAGAAAGTGCGTTAGCCTTATTATTAGCCTTGTTTTCAAGGCCCACGGCTTTAATTGCCTTTAAGGCAGCTTCACGCCTTTTCTTCCCCGTGATACCAGCTATTTTCATTGGCAACATGACATTTTCGAGTACACTGTCTTGAGCATTAAGAAAAAATTGTTGGAATACAAAGCCAAAAGTCTTGTTACGCAACTTATTCAAGTCTCGCGCCTTGATTTTAGCTGTTGGTTCGTCATTAAGCCAAACGCTACCCGAAGTGGGGTGGTCAAGTAAGGCCATGATATGCATCAAGGTTGATTTACCCGAACCACTTTTACCGATGATGGCAACTGATTCGCCCTGATTAATTTGTAAACTGATTCCACGCAGCGCATCGAACTTAGAGGCACCTTTGCCATAAGTTCGTGTGACTTCGCGCGTTTCTAGTAGACTCATCTAGTCTTTCCTCCTTGGATCACTGTATTATTGATATAATACAGCTCAGTATATTAATAGTCAATACTTTTTTAATAAAAATCACAGATTAGCGTAGATAGCTGTTACTATTAGATTTACAAGTGCTTTCTTACTTCTTACTTAAATAGTATGAGTAGATAATGGGCACAATAAGATCGATAAGAATAATGATGATAAAAAGGGACATTGTTTGATCAAGTGCGGTTACTAATAAAAATAGCCCACTAAGCAGCATGAGCCAACCAGCTAAACGATGTGTTTTTTGCCAGTTAACATTATTGTTCAATGTCCAAGGAAGACGAAAACCGATTTGACCATTCGGTCTGGTTTTTGGCAGGTAATTGCCGAAAATAACCAGTATTAATCCAAACAAAGTATTGAAAACGAATGACATTTTAAGTGGGTAGCCGAGTGCAAAAGCGTAAATTGAATAACTGGTTATGTTAACAATAATTGGAATAAACCATAAGGTAATGTTAACGATCTTAAAATTTAAACTACCGGTCTTTGACTCATGCGCAATGAGATAAAAAACTAACAATTGCAACAGCAACATTAAGATTGGAATAGCACAAATTGCCCAAATTTTAGCAGCAAAACCGTTTGGACTATCATTTAGGCCAAAGTGAATTGCCATTCGCGCAGGTAATTTATTATATAGCAGTAAACCAACTAAAATTGGTAAAAGCGTTAGTAAACAGGTAATCACAAACGTTTTTTGGTATCTTTTTTTATTCATCTTGATCTCCTTTCAAATCAACGAGCCAAGTCATGATTTCTTCAATGATGGAAGTATTTAAAGAGTAATAAATATAGTTTTTTTCTTTTTCTTCACTAATTAAATCAGCTTTTTTAAGAACGTTTAGATGATAAGAAATTGTTGCTTGTGTCATATCAAAGTGACTAGCAATTTCACCGGCAGACATCTGTCCAGCTTTTAATAACTGCAAAATCTTACGTCTGACAGGATCTGCTAACGCTTTAAAACTGGTTTCAAAAGCCATTTTTTCTCCTTTCTATTTAGAAAAACATCTAATTAGGTATTTTTCTAAATAGTACCACCTTTTTTACTGAAAGCAATCATTATTATTTCTACAGAATAGCTTTTTTTAAAGATTAAATTATTGTGTTTTAATTTTTGAGTTGAAAATAATACTTTTAAGTTTTACAATATTATATAAAATATAATATTGGAAGGAGCAAAAAAATGCCTTTACAAATTCAGCCTCGTTTACTTGATGGGGCAGTCTTATGTCTTATTAATAATGATCGATTATACGGTTATACGCTTTCAAAACAGGTGCAGTCTTACTTTGATGTCTCAGATTCTGCTATTTATCCTGTTTTGCATCGCTTAAAAAAGAAAAAATTTGTTATTACTTATGACAAACCGTTTGAGGGAAGAAATCGCCGCTATTATCAGATCACCGACTTAGGAACTAATGAATTGCAGACTATTACTAATGAATGGTGGATTTTTAGTGATAAGGTCGACCAGTTGATGGGGGAGCAGAAATGAATAAAATAATTGAAAATTATATCAGTGAATTAAGCAATAACTTGAGTGCATTGCCTTATTCTGATCGTCAAGATGTAATTGAGTTTTACCAAGAATTTTTATTTGATGGTGATTTTAAAACTGAACAGGACATTGTTGACGATTTAGGCACACCCAAAATGTTGGCACGTAAAGTGTTAGCTGATTACTCCATTTCGGATAAAGATAACCCACAGCCACGTAATGCTTCCTCTAAATCGAACTTAAAAACAATTTGGGTAATTTTACTTGGAGTGCTTGCGGCACCAATTGGTATTCCCTTAGCTATTCTTGCCGTTCTGTTAATGATTTTAATTCTCCTTATTTTCTGTGCAGTGTTTATTGCAATTACGCTTGCAATTACAGGATTGTTTATAACAGGAGCTTTAATTTTATGTAAATCATTCGGCTTGATTTTTACCATTAATTGGTCGACTGGCCTGCTTTATAGCGGAGCCGGTATCATGCTAATCTGTGTTGGCCTATTGCTATTCCCACTTCTAATGAGATTTATCCGGTTCCTAATTGCGGAATGTACCACATTCTTCCGCTTTCTTGGGAAAAAGATTTTTAAGAAACAATATTATAAGACTAATTCTAAAATGAAAACGGAGAAATAATTATGAAAAAGTATTTTCAAATTACCGGCGTGGCGCTAATTGTTGGAATTATTATGACACTGATAGGTTGGGGTAATAAAGGAGTCAAACCAGTAATTGATAATCATGACCGCTTTACTTTTACTGCTATCGGCAATAATAAGCTCACACGCAAAGAAACTATTAATAACAATTTTAACAAAATAGCAATTCAAGCAGAAAATTCAGATTTTCATATCCATTCTGGCAATCGTTTCCAGATTAAGGTTACTGGCGTTAATCCAAATGCAGTGCAGGTAAAAGTGAAAGATGATACCCTGAACATCTATGAACCCAGACCGTTTGCGATTAACTGGCGCAAGATTAACTCCAAAGTTGACATCACGATTCCTAAAAAACATAAGTTGGTTGAAACATTCGTAGCAAGCTCGGGAAACATCAAAGTAGACAATATGACAATGACCCGGCTACTTATTTCAACTTTTTCTGGAACAATAACAGTTGATAAAATAACTACCAAAGAATCAACCATAGAAACAGAAGAAAACTATGGGCTCAAAACTATTAATTCGAATTTAGGTAATTCGGCTTTAACAGTTGATCGAGGTAAATTAACTATTGATCATTGTCAATTAAGCGCTATGGGAACGTCTAATTCTGGTGACGTGTATATTGCTAATTCGCGTCTTCTCAATAAGAGTCAGTTTGATATGGATCGAGGTAAATTTGTGTTAAAAAATGTTCCTAATCTCAGTTATCAACTATCTGCAGACGGCAAAGCAATTACATATATGGGGTCCAAACCATACGAAAATTTCATCAAAAAGACTTCAGATAAGAATTTACTGATTGTTAATTCATCGGAAGGTACAATTATAATTGAGTAAGATGTACCCAATTAAATGAGTAATAGAAAGCGGATGACAATCAAGTAAGTTAGTTTATGTGGAAATTGAATGAGATTTTATCATCGGCTAGTTAAGAGATTGTGAAGTAAGAAATGAAAACTAGTAAAACTATTTTAGGCTCAATAATGGCATTTGCTTTTCTGGTAATTGGCCAAATGCTGGCGGAAATTACTGATTTTGGATTAAAGTTAATCCATTGCCCAGTTACTATCTCAGCAATTATTAGTGGATTAGTCTATTTTGTGGCTGTGTTTTATTGTGTTAAATTGCTTTGTCAATATTATTTGCACTTGCCTTTATCAGCAATTGGAGTAACAAAATTTCATCTTAATTTGGTGTGGGGAATAACTGCTTTTATCCTGCCAGTAATGGTCATTAGCGTGTTTATCTTATTTGGTGGTTATTTCAAAACCGCTGCTTTACCCAATTGGGAATTAATCATGATTAACATCTTCTACGGCAGTTTTGCTGCTGGCTTTGTGGAAGAGTTAGTTTTTCGGGGAGTAATTTTAAATCTTTTGTCAATTAGGTGGAATCGCTGGATAGGGGGGTCAGTCACATCATTGATCTTTGCCAGCATGCACATTATTGGCCGTAAATTATCAGCTATAAGTATTTTGCAGTTGCTAATTGCATGTACTTTGGCAGGAATTATGTTTGTACTTATTGAAACTGAGCAGCGTACGATTTGGAATAATGCCGTGATTCATTCAATCTGGAATTTATTGACGAGTGCGTTGGTGGCTGTTAATGTAACTTTTAAAAATGATGCACTTATTACTTTTATTCCTAATAATAAGAATTTCTTGTATACAGGTGGCGACTTTGGAATAGAGTCTTCCCTTATTGCATTAGTGGCCTATCTGATTGTTATTCTTTTAGCAGTATATTTAATTAAACAGAGAAAGCATGTCTAATAATCTGTTGTAAGGATTTCTGCAAAAAGTGTAACCTGAAAATAATAAGCAAAATTAATGTCTCTTGTAGTTAGTTGTATTGAAATGAGTTTGACTTAACTGTTATTAATACCCATAATAGTCAGCATATAAGCGGGTATTGTGATAACCAACAGGAGATACTAGATGTTAAAAAAACCGCACCGTCTAAACCAAGGAGACCAAATTGCTATTGTTAGCTTATCAATGGGAACGCTAGGAGAGGATTTTGCCGCACACCAACTTAAGCTGGGCAAGAGGCGGATTGAAGAACTCGGCTTAAAACCAGTTTTTATGCCACACGCTCTTAAGGGAATTGATTATGTGAAAAATCATCCGGAAAAAAGGGCAGCGGATCTGAAAGATGCCTTTCTAACTCCTAGCATTAAAGGTATTGTTGCTGCAATTGGGGGCGATGACACTTACCGAATTCTACCTTATTTGCTGGAAGACGAGGAATTTAAACAAGCGGTAGTAGATCATCCGAAGCTGTTTACCGGTTATTCGGACACTACTAATGATCATCTGCTGTTTTATCGGTTAGGGATGCAGAGCTTCTACGGCATTAGCTTTTTAAACGATTTTGCTGAACTAGATAATGACATGTTGCCGTATACTGCAAAAACGATTGCCCACTTTTTTACTAATCCGCCAGTAACGGACATCACCGCTAGCACAACTTGGTATGAAGAGCGAACGGATTTTTCTCCGACCCAATTGGGCCAAGCTCGCGTGAGTCATCCTGATACAGGCTACAAAGTTTTACGCGGCAAAGGTAAGATTCAAGGCCAACTTTGGGGCGGCTGTCTTGACAGTCTAGCCGATGATTTAGGTGATGATCGCTATCCTGATGAACCTGAAGTTATTTCCCACTACCATCTATTGCTTTCGCCCGAGGAAGCCAAGGGAAAGCTGCTATTTATCGAAACATGCGAAGAACAGCCTGAGCCCGCTCTTTTCCGTGAAAAATTAGCTAAACTTGATAAGGTGGGAATTTTACCCAGTGTCAGTGGTATTTTAGTCGGTAAGCCGCAGAATAAAAAATATTTTGCAGAATATCAGCAAGAATTACTGGCTGCAACCGCGGACTACCAAACACCGATTTTATATAACGTCAACTTTGGTCATGCCTATCCGCATACGGTCCTGCCATACGGTGCTACTGCCGAAATTGATTGCGAGCAAGCGGGCTTACGGATTCTAGAACCGTGGTTTGCTTAGTATAATTTTTTGCTAGGTCATTAAATGAAGGTTCACATGTTTTAAGCTTCATTTATATAAAAATCGTGCCACGGCTGCTGTAGAAAACTTGGTAACTCCACCAACATAAATTATTTTTCATCTGCGACTTCAAATCTTTGTGAAAGCGATTGCTTAATGCTAGGCTATTCATATAGATAGGAGGTAAAGTTGATGAAAATTGATAAATTTATGAATACGCTAGGATGGATTGCTTCGATTACGGCAATCATTATGTATGTCGCATATATACCGCAAATTTTTAACAATATAAGAGGGATGAAAGGTAGTCCAATACAACCTTTAGCAACGGCCATCAACACTTTTTTATGGGTAATCTATGCTCTTTTTAAAAAAGATCGTGACCTTCCTTTAGCTCTGTGCAATGCCGCTGGTGTAATTTTTGGTTTAATTGCATTTTTCACCGCTTTGTAAGTTACAAATCATTAAAACGAAAGGAAAGCTATGGTTAAAGTTAAAATTTTTAATCCTCAAAAAGGCAGCAAAATTCCGCTACCTGTTAAATTTAAATTACCTGCTGAAATTAAGGGCGATTATTGGGTAACGAAAAATAGTAAGGGAGAAACAATAGTAGCGCAGCGGTTATATCATGATGAAAAAAATAATTTTGTAGCAGTAGTTACGTTTGCAGGCGCTCAAGAAGAATTAACCTTTGACCACGAGATAAGCGTGGATCAAGTCAAGGGAATCAAAGAAATAAAAACTGCTCAGGAAAAAGATGCGTATGTGCATCTGAATACGGGTAAATTTGACTTTGAACTTTGCCGCGGAACCGCTATGGGAGAGGGCTCATCGAAATGGGGCTTGCGACATTTCATGGCAGTTGATGAAAAGAAAGATTTACTTCCTTCTGGTAACAATGCCATCGGTGGCTTTTATGGGCCCTTTTTTACGCCGGATAACGGCTTAATTAATCCCGCCGAGCATATCATAGTTGATATTGAGCCAATCGAAGATGGTCCGGTAATGAAGAAGTATCGTTTATCTGGACGCATACCGGATGGGCTAAAACCTGAACTTCATGGTAAGCGTTTCGCTTTGGACTGGTCTTTTTATTATAATGTTCCTTTCTTTTCGAGAACGTACCAGGTTGATCATTTTCAGACCACTGTTAATAACCGCTCAATCGTTGATAAGATTACCGTTGGTGATGAATTTGAAAGTGGCATTGGTCAACTAGTTTTTGATCGGTTTGCCGCATATGACGGTGTTTGGTACCGTGAAGGTGATCCATATTCCGGCCAATTGGCGAAAAAAGTGCAAGAGCTAGTGCATGACAGTCAAAAAAGATCTACCAGGTTTGAAAATTTCCGTCAGCAACTGACTGATAACATGGAAAATGCTCATTGGGATTTATATTGGCGGTTGTTTTCTGTATGGGAGAATGCTTTGACACCAGATGAAATTGAAACTAACCTGCAAGATGTGCGGCAAAAGGCCTTTGTGTTGGCAGAACTAAATAATCGGCCCTGGTTGTATAGCTCTGATCCGGTTAACGTCAGTTCCGTTCCTGATCAAACGATTTTTGCTGGTCCGGCTACTAAGAGTGCCGAAATTAATACCAAAACTGGCCAAGCAATGATCTGGCAAACAGATCAGGCTGCAAGCGCATTTCAAATCGTTCAACGACCGCAATCTGGTTGGCAAAATTGGGGCACAAATGCTGAAAATGAATGTCCTTCATTGCCAGTAGGCAGTTTAATTCATACGGCTTATGGTCCTTATCAAGATAATTGGCGTGAAATAGCTGATAGTTTGGCGGCAATCGTTAAGATTAAGACCGAAATTCACCTCTAGATTTTAATTTAAGAATCAAAAAAGCGCTGTTCAACTGAGAATAGCGCTTTTAATATCTTAAAAATTATTTACCGCGATGGACTGACCCAGGTGCCAGACCCGTGACCCATAATCGTTTTAACCGCGGGGATGAAGGTGGTAATAATCGTTATGGTGTTGATAACCCATAGACATAATAAATAGATTGGTGCAAATAGCAGGTACTCAATCTTATTTCCGCGTTTATCAATTACCAATGCCGTTACTAATTGCATAATTCCGGCAAGCATTTCAAAGCTAATTAAGATCAAGGCCGAGAAACATAAATAAGCTAAAGAGGACCAATTTTGCGTAAGTAAAGCGCTAACTGCTAAAACTGCAAAGATGGCGGTAGAAATCCAGAAGAAGAATGCCCAGCAAATACTTAGGGTTTGGTCAAAAAGCATCAGCACTTCACCTAAATTTTTAAGTGGGTGGCGCAAAACTCGTAAGAGATTGGTCAACCAAACTTCAGTCCCACCTTTGGCCCAGCGCTTACGCTGATGGTATAAATCACGCAAATTTTCTGGCACTAAGGTGTAGGAGATTATATCAGGTGCAAAAACTGCGAGCCAGTTGTTGAGCTGATGATCCCACGCAATGCTAATGTCTTCGGTTGCCCGATCTTGCCGAAAAAGCCCGACATCCATCAAAGCACTCTTTCGGTACATCGTGTTAGCACCACTATAAGCAAAAATGCTGCCAAACACGCCCATTTCCGCGCGTTTAATGATACCGACGATACTGGAAAATTCAACCGTGATTGATTTGGTAATCAGCTTCGTCCGATTGCGCACTTCTACGTTAGAAGTTACTGCCGCAATATTTTGCCCCTCGGGACTATTAAAATAATTGACATAACGTTTCAGCGCATCCGGTTCAGGAATCGTATCTGCATCGTTACTGAGAACCAAATCTCCTCGGGCAAATGCTAATCCAACATTAAATGCATGAGCCTTACCATGATTTTGTTCTAGCCGAATGACGCGCAGCTTAGCGTATTGCTTTTGCAATTTGGCGAGAATGGTCGGCGTCTGGTCAGTTGAGCCGTCATCAATCACCAATAATTCGTAGTTGGTGTAGTTAAGCTGGGTTAGGAGGTAATGAATGGTTTCTGCCAGCGAAACTTCTTCGTTATGGGCGGGAATCATGATTGTAATCATCGGTTCTTTTTCCGGTGGAATCATGGCAAATTTCTTTCTTTTATTTTGAAAAACATATTTATAGCATAAACCACCGATAAACCAGGCTAAGCCCCCTAAAATTGGGTAGGAAACTAAAATCAAAAACAAAAATTGCGGAACAATTTTGAAATTAAGCCATGTTAAGTACACTGATGATCGTCTCCTTTGTCAAATAATAGCTGGGCAAAGTAGGGCTCAAGATTTTGTTGCTTTTTTACGGTATAAAAACTGTCTTGCTGCCGTTTTTGTAAATTACCAAATTTATCTGTCCAAGCATTTTCAATTAACTCTTTTCGAACATCACATCTGTGAGTATTAATCGCGACTCGGCGGGTCCAAGTTGACGAAAACCGGTAGTTGTTCCACTCAGTCAGACTAAAGTATAAAAGAGCGATAATGACAAAGTATTCGTCAAAAAAGCGCGCGAGAAATTTTAGTGGAATGATAATCCGATGGTAATAGTTAAATGGCAGTGCATGTCTTGCCTGCGGGAGCCATAAGGGCAACATCAAAAAGAAAAATGGCAAAATAACGCCAAGCCAGCCAACTAACGCAATAGCAGTTTGCTTTGCTTTAAGCTGCCAATTAGATGAATTAAAATAGTCATCTTCAACCAATTCAATTTTGTTTTTGTGATTCAATGCTTTCTCCTCCGTCGAAACAATTATTAGGCCTGAAAAGCGCGTTTTCTACTTTATTAGCTTGCCCAATATAATTCAAATTAGGAACCTTAGCTTAAGATATTCTCAATAAAGGTTGTTATTTGGTAAAGGACTTTAGTTTACCTTAATCAGGTGAGTAGCCAAATGACCCTTATGGCAGAAAGCCAGTCGAACTTCTTGTTAGCATTAATTGATTTTGCCCCTGTGCTTTTAAGCAGGGGCTTTTTGGTGTGCCTAAAAGCCAATAATTGTTTAACAAGTAGGAATCAGCTGATATATATGCAGTTTTTTAAATTGCTCAACTATTAAAAACAATCCGGGCTAAAAGCTGCACTAGCAAGCATTTTGCGACTTAAAGGCATTATGGTAAATATTATTTTTCCATTTTAAATGGAAATAAGCAGTAATTACAAAGTAAGCGTTTCAGTTTAGTATTAATCATTGTAAAGGGTTACAAAGAACGGAAGTGAAAAATAGTAATGAAATTTACCGCCAATGACGTGTTTTTGGATGTCGATGAACAAAGCGTTGCTTCTTTTTTAGAGTTTGCCGCCAAAGCAGCTAAAGATGCTGGCTTTACTGATGATGTCAGTGAATTAAAACGCAGTTTTTTAGAACGGGAAAAGGAATTCTCAACGGGATTAGAAGATGGCTTTGCCATTCCTCATGCCAAAACAGCGGCTGTGTTAAAACCTGGGTTCTTATATTTTAGGTTGACGCAGCCAATTGACTGGCAGACCTATGATGATCAACCGGTCAGCGATATTTTTACCTTAATGGTCCCACCTGAAAATGCGGGTGATGAGCATTTAAAGATGCTGGCCAACCTGTCGACAGCATTGCTTGAAGATGACTTTAAGGTCAAATTACGGGAGTTAACTTCCAAGAAAGCAATAGCAGATTTTATTAACCAAAAGATTGGAGAATAGCAAGATGAATGTAGTAGGAGTTTCTGCTTGTCCTGCAGGACTAGCACATACACCAATGGCTGCTAAGGCATTGGAAAAAGCCGGTACTGAACTCGGCTGGAATGTAAGAATTGAACAACAAGGAATGATGGGCCCAGTTAACCCAATCACGCAAGATGAGGCTAATGCAGCAGACTTTGTCTTAATTGCTTCTGATCAAAAGATTACTAGCATGGAGCGTTTTGAGGGGAAGCCAGTTATTCGAGTTGACATTAATACTTGTATTAAAGCGC
The DNA here is from genome assembly GCF_026535825.1 of Lactobacillus sp. B4026. Classification (NCBI taxonomy): domain Bacteria; kingdom Bacillati; phylum Bacillota; class Bacilli; order Lactobacillales; family Lactobacillaceae; genus Lactobacillus; species Lactobacillus sp. B4026. Next base: position 27,968 of record NZ_JAFNPD010000006.1, on the reverse strand, counting down.
CAAAGGCCGTTTTGAAAAAGTGTGCGGCTGCAGTTCAAAAGGAGAACTAAAATGAAACGGATTTTGAAGGAATGGGAAGGAGCCATCATGAGTGGGATCTCCTACATGATCCCTACGGTCATTGGTGGTGCTCTCGTTGTTGGTGTCCCGCAGTTAATTGGGATGTGTTTTGGCTATGGTGACTTATCGAAGTTTGCGAAAACACAAGGCTTTTTCCATTTTTTGTATCAAATCAACCAAGTGGGTTGGATTGGAATTGGCTTAGTTAACCTAGTTATCGGAGGTTATATTGCCTATGCCTTAGGTGATAAGCCTGCCCTAGGTGCGGGTTTTATCGGCGGACAGCTCGCAACCAATAACCAATTAGGTTTTATTGGTGCGATTGCAGCCGGCTTAATTGCAGGTTATGTAGCACGTTGGTGCCGCAAGATTAAGGTTCCTGACAAATGGAATTCAGCAATCGAATTGATTGTAATGCCACTTTTAACAGTGGGGTCGGTCGCGCTCTTTGTTGGCGTGGTCTTAACGCCGCCACTAGCGTGGATTAATAACGGACTGACCTCATGGGTTAAGTTTATGGTAGAGCAAAAGACTAATGCCATTTTGTTAGCTGCAATTATGGGTGGCATGATTGGCGTCGACCTTGGTGGCCCAGTTAATAAGGCTGCTTGGGGCGTGGGTAATTTCTTCTTCATTGAGGGAATTTACCAACCTTGTCTTTACACTAATATTGCAATTTGTGCTATTCCAATGGGTTACGCAATCATGAGTTTTATTTGGCCAAAGAAGCGTTTTTCACCAGAATTACTTGAAATGGGCCACAACAACCTCATCATGGGAACTTTCGGCATTACCGAAGGAGCGATTCCTTTCATGATGAAGGCACCACAATTGATTATTGTTAATGTTATTGGGGGCGCACTTGGCTCTGCTACCGGTGCATTCTTAGGAGTAAAATCACATATTCCTCCTCTAGGCGGTTTGCCAGGCATTTTAACAGCTGATAACATTATTGCCTACTTAGCCGGAATTTTGGTTTGTGCATTGTTTATCGCAATTGTTGCACCATTAATTGCTGACTTTACCGATCAAGACTCAACTGGTGAGGAATCAATGAGTGATGACGATATTGAATTAAATATCCAATAATATGAAACCAAAAACTATAGTTTGGAACGAATTAAGCAATTTCTAGCTATAGTTTTTTCTTTAGGAGAGAAAATGACTAAAAAAGTTTACGTAGTCCCGCATACCCACTGGGATCGGGAGTGGTTTTTTACCGCGTCTAAAGCAAAAGTCTACCTATTAAAAGACGTCAAGGATGTCCTAGATTATTTGGAACAAGGTGGGGTGTTTAAGTCCTTTTTGCTAGACGGGCAATCGTCACTAATTACCGATTACCTTAAATGGCGCCCGCAAGATACCGAACGCGTTAAGCACTTAGTGCAAGAAGGAAAATTAGCGTTAGGTCCGTGGTATACGCAAACCGACCAGTTTTTACCTTCGGGTGAAAGCATTATTAATAACTTACGCATTGGGATTAAGCAAAGTGATCGTCTCGGCGGTCATATGCCGGTTGCTTATGTACCCGATTCTTTCGGGCAGGAATCCAGCATGCCGCAGATCTACCGCGGCTTTGGCATTAAGGATGCGGTTTTGTACCGTGGCTTTTGCCGGGACACTGCTGCTAAATCTGAATTTATCTGGCGCGGTGAAGATGGCACGGAAGTTACTGTTTTTCGGATGGCCTGTGGCTACTTTGTCGGTGGCGTGATTGATGAAACGAAACTAGCACAATTAATGACGGAAGAACCATTTAAAACGATCGTTGATGAGGCAACAACAGCCAATATTTTATTCCCGAATGGTTCAGATATGGCACCACTACGCTTTGATCTGCCCGTGTTACTCCAAAAGTTAACTGCGGCGAATCAGGGCAAATATACCTTCGAAGTTGCTTCTTTAACCGATTATGTTAACGCCGTCAAAAAGGAGCAGCCCCACTTTTTGCGCCTAACGGGTGAGCAGGACAGCGGAAAAGATATGCGAGTGCATAAGTCGATTTCCTCTTCTCGGGCAGACTTGAAGAAGTTAAATACGGAATTGCAAAATTACTTGAGCAATGTGATGGAGCCAGTTTTGGCTTTAGGAGATTATTACGGTTTGCCATATCCCTCCGAAGCAGTCGATGACATCTGGGAAAAGATGTGTCAAAATGCGGCACATGATTCAATGGGCAACTGCGTTTCTGACCGGGTTAATGAGGATATTAAAGCCCGCTATCTAACCGTGCAAGAGATTGCCACTAGCCTAGTCGATGTTACTTTGCGTCAACTTGCTACCCGCATAAAAAAGCAGGAGCAGCCGATAACCCTAACCGTTTTTAATTTGCTGCCACATCCGCGTAAGGGTGTAGTTAGTCAAACAATTTATTCGCCTAGCCGTAATTTCGTACTTCAAGACGAAACGGGTAAAAAGGTCCCGTATGAGATTACAGCAGTAACGGAGGTAACGGAATTAATTAAGGGAGCAACAATTCAGCTTGATCCTGGCAAGAAGATTTACCAACCGGATAAGGTTTACCGCTTAGAAGTTAACTTAGAGTTTGAGCAAATTCCGGCCATGGGCTATCAGCAATTTTACCTTATTCCGCTAGCTGACAAGGAAATCGAATTGGCTAACCGGCAGCAAGATTCGACAATTGAGAATGAATTTTACCGAATTACGGTAAACGATGACGGTAGTTTAGCGATTTTGGATAAGCGCAACCAGCACTTGTACCAGCATCAGGCCGTGATTGAGGAAAATGGGGACGACGGTGATTCCTATAATTATTCTCCTGCTAAGAAGGACTTGGTGATTTATTCCACCAGTCAGCCGCACCATGCACAAGTTATTCACGGGAAATTAGTCAGTAAATTAATACTTGATTTTGACTTCATGGTACCCGGTGATTTGACTAAGCGGGCTCAAGGAATTACAGATACACCGATGCCGGTTCAGCTGGAAGTTACGTTGAAGAAAAACGAGTCGGCAATTAATTGCGTACTCAACATCGATAACACCAAGCCTAAGAGCCACCGGGTATGCATTGATTTTGCCGGTGACATTGCCGCCAAGACCAGCATTGCAGATATCCAGTTTGGCGCAATTAAGCGCCCACTTGTTAAAGAAAAAGAACTGCAAGATTGGGAACAAAATCAGGCTAATTGGGAAGAAAAACCAATTGCAATTAACACGATGCAGAGCTTTGTTGCTTTATCAGATGAGCAGCGTTTGCTAGCCTTGGCACCGCAAGGGGTACGGGAATATGAATGTTGCGGAAAAAAGCACAATACAATCAGGTTAACAATTTTTCGTACCTACGGGATGCTGGGCAAGCGCGATTTATTGTACCGTCCTGGACGTGCCTCAGGAGACGAGACTGTTCCAACACCGCAGGCTCAGCTTAACCAGCAGCTCAGTTTTGCCTTTAGTTTAATTACGGGGCAAACCAGTTACGAAAACAGTAATTTAGCAAATAAGGTAAAAGAACTCGAAACGCCACTACAAGTGTACGAATATGCCGAGTTCTTGAACGGCCGGCTGACATTTCCGTTTAATCCTGCAACCAGAGTCTACGAACCGGCTTTTAGTTGGCTGACAACAACTAACCAGTTGAGCATCAGTACAATTCAAAAAGATCATGAGCGCCCGGGATACATCATCAGGATGTATAACCCCAAGGAGCACCCAATCCAGGAGCACATCACTTTTACTAAATTGCCGCAAAAAATCGAAATCGTAGATTTACGTGGTGAAAAAATCAGGTCATTGACGCCGGTTAAAAAACAGGTTGTTTTACCCGAATTGACGCATGCCAAGTTAATAACAGTTTATTTTGAATATTAGGAGAAATTATGGTTAAAGCATATTTTGTAAATCACACTCATTGGGACAGAGAATGGTATTTCACAACGCAGGATGCCCAAGTACTGAGTGATCAGCTCTTTACCGAGGTTCTTGATGAACTCGAGCAGCATCCAGAAGCCAATTTCACGCTCGATGGCCAAATGTCAATTGTAGATGAATATGTAGAAATTCACCCTGAAGCCAAGAGCCGGATTCATGACCTAGTTGAGCGTAAGCAGTTGTTCATTGGCCCCTGGTACACACAGACAGATGCGCTGGTGCCCAATGCCGAATCACTCTTACGCAACTTGATTATCGGTATCTTGGATGCTCGCAAAAATTACGGTGAGCCAATGATGCTGGGATATTTACCCGATACATTTGGCTTTAATGCTAATTTGCCAATGATTTTGCGCCAAGTTGGAATTCATGATTTCTTATCGTGGCGCGGGACTAACTTTAAGCGCCAGACTAATTCTGTTTACTTTAAGTGGAAAGCTCTTGGCGGTAAGGCCGTCTTTGCGGCCAACTTCCCTTTGGGCTATTACACTGGTCAAATTGATTTAGAATCAAAACAAAATTTAGCGGACTTTGTCAAAAACAGGCTGGATCAGGGGATTGAATTTGAAGCGTTAAACGGCAATAACCAAGAGGTTCTGATTCCTTCAGGCATTGACCAGATGAATATTATTCATGACCTCGCGCACACACTCAAGCAGGTGAATAAATATTCTAAGCATGACGTAGTTATTGGGACTTATCCAGAATTTATGGCCAAATTACGTGGACAAAAATTACCAGAATATCAGGGTGAATTACGCTACCCAACTTATTCACGCGTTCACCGCACAATTGGCTCGGTTCGTTCACGCAATAAGCGGAGCAACTTTAAGCTTGAACAGCTTATTACCAAGAGAGTTGAACCATTAATGTTAATTGCTAAGTATGCTGGTATCCCTATTTCAAACGGCATTGTGATCAAACTGTGGAAATTGCTGTTTGAATTACAACCGCATGATACATTGGGTGGCAGCGTGACAGACAATGTTGCGCTTGATATCAATCAGCGCATTAAGCAGGCAACTGAAATTGCGGAAGGAGTGGAAAATTACGTTAAAAAGCGCTTGGCTCAGCGACTAAAATTAAATGACCATGATGTTCTTATTTTTAACCTGGACCCAAGTGAATTTGATGGCCGTAAGACCGTGACCATCATTAGCCCAACTTCCCAGATTGAATTTCCAGCAGAAAATGAAGCGGTGATTGTTGCTAAAGAAGAAATTAAAGCGCGGCCACATATTATGCAGTTAACACCCAACGGTTATGAGTTTAAGGATGAACCAGGTTACTTTAAACTTAAAGTTAGCCTGCACGTTAAGATGGCTGGGTTGGGCTATCAGGTGCTGCACTTTAATGACAGCAAGCATGCTGCTCCGGAGCTGCAAGAAGAAAGTGGCAGCTCAATTGGCAATAAGCACGTTGAATTAGTCTTTGAAGAAGGCAAGTTCTATTTGATTACCAAGAATAAAACCTTCAGTGATGTCATCAGCATTTATGACCAGGCCAATGATGGCGATACCTACGATTTTTCACCATTAAGGGGTGATAGCGAGGTGCGCTTACCGTGGAATGGCATTATCCATAAACAGGCAGCACCAGGAATCGAAAGCTTGACTCTAAAGGGTAAGTGGCAATTACCGTACGATCTGGCGGATCGGGTGTCTACCGCCGAGAGCAAATTAAAGGATGTTAATTACCAGTTGCTGCTGTCAATTACCGATGAGGCAAAGGTAATTACGGCTAAACTAATTATCGATAACCAAGTACTGGCACATCGTTTACGGTTGCGGCTGAAGACTGATATTGAAACTGACTATGCGCACGCACAAATTCAGGGCGGTTTTCGCGAAACTAAAAATGAACCAATTGCAGCCAACTGGAATGATGAGTTTGTCGAAAAGCCCGTTAATATTTACTTGTTTGACCGCATGGTTGGTCTAAGAAATCAAAATCAAGGGTTGTATTTCCTAGGGACAGGGCAAAAGGAATACGAAAAAGTAGGGGATGCACTCTACATTACGTTAATGGCGACAACTGGCCAGTTGGGTAAACCCGACTTATTGTGGCGTCCTGGACGTGCTTCGGGTGATACCACTTCGGTAGGCCACATTATGATGCCAACGCCAATGGCACAAGAACAGGGCCTTAACGAATTTACTTTTGGACTATATGCCACCAGTTCCCAGCCGGTGACCGAAGAAAGTTTATCAAAGCAATTAACTAAGTGGTATTCACCGTCTGTTAGTTACCAGTTGCAAAAATACAATTTATTCGTCAATCGCCTGGATAACAAACTATGGGATATTGAGTTTGCACCAGATTTGCCAAAACTTGCACGCACGCAATCCTGGCTTAACCTTAAGCCAGATCTGGAAGTGGCTGCTTTGTACCCGGCTTATACCGTTAAAGATAACCTGGTTTTACGCTTATCAAATCTTACCGGTGAAACACAGGATGTCTCTTACCTAAAAGATGAAGGTTTCATTGTTGTTAATGGCTTGGAAGAAACAATCGCGCAAGACTACCAAGTTGCGCCATACGACCTGATTACCTTAATTAAGCCAATCTAGCAAGAATCACCTGCAGGCAACCAATTTTACAAAATCAAAATGAGAAGAAGTGAAAGTATGAAACTATCTTATAAACGATTGGGAACAATCCTTGAATTCTTATTAAACAATTCAGCCAACCGCTACGTTTCTGCCTCCTTTTTAGCTCAAAAATGCAACGTTAGTACTAGAACAATCAGATCCGATATTAAGGAATTAAATAAGGAACTTTCTAGCGACCACGTTAAAATCCAAAATAAACGAGGTGAGGGCTTTTATCTTAATGAGATCAGTGATGCAACAAGGCAAAAGCTGAGTGAGATTGCTAAAAGCGATTTGCCAGCTTCGAGTTCTGGCGAGCGCATCATCGAGGTGGAACAATATTTACTGGTTAATGACCGAGTTCGCCTTAGTCAATTGACAGATAAGCTATTCATCAGTGACAACACCTTTTTTACTTATCTGGTGACCATTAAGAAAGAATTTAGCCAATTCAATTTACGGGTTGTTAAGAAAGGCGATTATTATTTGGTGGCTGGTACTGAGTCAGCCAAGCGCAAATTCATTATTGCTAAGTTAATTAATAAAAAGTCCAACAGCTACATCGTTGACTTCACCGAGCAGGAAAAAATCATCTTTGCCAATATTGACTTAGACCAGCTCAAGCAGCTAATTCACGGCTTTTTACGCCATTATAGTTATCATATTTCAGATATTAATACGAAAAATATTATCTTACATGCGGCTTTAACTATTTCCCGAATCAAACTGGGTTTTCACTTGGAGAATAGTAATACGGTCAAGATTAAACCTGCAGTTCTAGCAACTTTAACAAAATTGTGCCAGAAGCTGGAAAAGGTATTTAACGTTAAGTTTAATTGCCATGAGGTTAATGATTTAGTGTATCATTTTGCCTTGAATTATCCGGAATGTGTTCGTAGCAGCAATAAGATTAATACTAAGGAAAAAATTATCAGGGCCGTGACGATTTTTTTGCAAAATATCAAGAAAGAATTTGCGATTGATCTTCTGGATGATAATGAGTTGCGAATTAACTTAGTCCAGCATCTGGAAAACTTGGTGAAGATTAAGACAGTTAACGGTAACCGAAAGAACCCACTGTTAAATGTTATTCTGTCGACTTTTCCTTATGCCTATGAGATTACGGCTTATTCCGCGCCGATTTTAGAACACATGCTTGACTTGAAGCTCAATGATGATGAACTGTCATTTATTACGCTGCATGTGGGTGCGTCAATCGAGCGGCAGGGCAATCGTTCTTACCAAAAGAATGCGGCCTTAATTTGCGGGACGGGGATGTCCACGGCTTCGCTAGTGCGGGCCAAGCTAGAGACGCAGTTTGCTTCATTTTTAAATATCACGGGGACTTATACTTATGATGAATATCTTGAAGGCAAGGCAGCGGGCAACGACTTTCTAATTTCCATGGTGCCGCTAAATGATGCCACGATTCCAGTAATTCAGATTGACTTAGCTAACTTCCATAATGATATTTTGCAATTGTCTGAGTATCTAAAGTCGCTTAATAATCCTTACCGGGCAATTAATAAATTATTTGATGAGGAAAATATCTACCTGATAAAAGACAAGATGTCTAAAACGCAGTTGTTAAATATGCTAATCCATAATCTAGAACAGAAAAAAATTGTCAGTAAGGATTTTATGCCGAAGGTCTATGAACGAGAGCAAATGTACTCAACTGCAATCGGTGGCAAAATTGCGATACCACACTCGTTGGGCTATGCAACTAAGAAGTCAAAGGTTTCCTTTGCTAGACTTGATCAGCCAATCAAATGGGATCAAAAAAACGAGGTAAAGTATGTCTTTTTGCTGGCAATAGCTCGACCGGATTATCTCAGTGTGCAAAAGTTGTTCGATTTTATTGTTGATTTGCAAACCAATTCTACTTTTAGAAAAATTATCGATAAAAGCTCTAAACCAGCTGAAATAAAGAATGCAATCAGCTCGTTAATTAAAAGCAGTTATTAAAGAAAGGGCAAAAATGTTATTTGGATCAATTGAGGCAGGGGGAACCAAGTTTGTCTGTGCTGTTGGTAACGAGGACTACCAAGTTAAAGAGCGGTGCGTAATTCCCACTACGAATCCGCAAGAAACTATTTCAAGGGTCATTAATTATTTAAAGCAATTCGATGTGGCGGCAATTAGTATCGCATCATTTGGCCCAATTGAAATTAAAAAGACGGCACCTAATTATGGGTATATTACAACAACACCCAAGAAGGGCTGGGCTAATACGGATATTGTTGGCCTGATTAAAGCAGCAATTAAGGTGCCAATCTTTTTTACCACCGATGTCAATGGCTCGGCATATGGTGAATACGTGATGTCACGCTTATCTAACGAGGATATCAGTTCACTCGTATATTACACAATTGGTACCGGCGTTGGCGGTGGTGCGATTATTGATGGCAAGGTGTTAGGCGGAATCGGTCATCCAGAAATGGGGCACGTCTTGGTCAAGCGTCATCCTGCAGATAGCAATTTTTCAGGTATTTGCCCGTACCACCGAGATTGTTTGGAAGGGTTAGTCTCAGGGCCAACTTTTGCAAAACGGCTAGGTAAGAAAGGGGAGGATGTGCCGTTAACCGATCCAGTTTGGGCAATTTTAAGTTATTATGTTGCTCAGGCTGCCTTACAGGCCACGCTCATCCTGCGGCCTGATAAAATTGTGTTTGGCGGCGGCGTTGTTAGTGAATTGTTTTTGAAAAAGGTGCGGCAAGAATTCGCTCAGCTTTTAAATGACTATGTTCAAGTTCCAGATTTAACTCAGTATATTACGATGCCAGCAATTGCGGAAAATGGTTCGGCTACTGTCGGAAACTTTGCTCTTGCCAAGAGGCTACTTCGGTCATTTGATTAAATTGTTGAATAAAAAGATATGTAAGTAATCAAACCAAGGTGCAAATTAAGCTCCTTGGTTTTTGTGTTTATTTTCCAGAAAATCTTTAATAATTAGCTTTAGTGATTTTGCCAATAACGCCACTGTAGCAATGAAAACAGCAATAATAAAGCGCTAACTCAAAATATAAGTTTGAAGCTTATACATTGATTAAATGTTCTGGCAGTGTAAAATACCCAATGCTAACATATTCTCCATAAGGAGTTGACGTAATGAAGTTAGAAAAAGCGATGGATATTCTGGGTTGGGTGGCTTCAATCACTGCAATTATTATGTATGTAGCCTATATTCCGCAAATTATCAATAATCTGCACGGATTAAAGGGTAACCCAATTCAACCTTTAGCAACGGCAATCAACACCCTTTTGTGGGTAGTTTATGGTCTGTTCAAGGAAGACAGAGACATTCCAATTGCAGCATGTAATGCTGTTGGCTTTGTTTTTGGTCTTGTTGCCTTTTTTACTGCACTATAAAGTAGTCTCAAAGTCGCAAATATTTATTTAAAAACACCTCCAAGTTAATTAGGTTGATTTGGAGGTGTTTTTGTCTCCGTAAACAAGAGTAAATAAGATTATACTTGCAAAAAAATTTCGGAGTTTACCAGTGGGATTATTGTCTGATGCCAATAGAGATTGCAGTTTATCGGATAAAACTGCTAAACAATAAATCACGAAATCACGCAGTGCATCACCCAAAACTGATTTTCGAATAAACCTTAAAAGACATTCTTGCTAGCAAGAATGCCTTTTTATTTGCTCTCAGCCATAATTTCAGTTCGAAAATAATAAATAACTTGCTGTGCTTGTCAGCCGCACCGATTAACTTTGTTAATTTGTGTAGCTTAAAAAGTTACTATAGTAATATAAAAAGCAAAAAATGCCGCAAGTGTTATTTATGGTACTAAATGCCACTGAATACCTCTAAAACAGTATTATTACAGGGAAAAGCAAATTTATAAGCAAATTTTATAGTCAATAATGAGCTCGTATATACATTTACCGCAAGAATAGTTATTTAAAAGGCTAGTGGTCATCGTCAAGCAAAAAGAGCAAGAATTTGTCATTGCTAGGGAAATGGGGTCTTTTACTAGTTAAAAGGTGATTTCCAATGTGAACTTGCTTTGAATAATATCCCAGCATTTTAGAAAAAAGCAAATTATACATTGATAATTTATAAATGATTAGTTGTTAATAGCTGAAATCTACTAAAACTATCGGCGAATCCTGATATAGATACCATTTAACAAAATAACTTAAAATAATAGTTAATAAATTATATATAATCGTATAGTCTATGGATAATAAATCAATCTAATTGATTATGAATATCTAATGTAATACTCATAAATCCCAATATAACAGCGATAATGCTTAAAGTTATGGTGCGATAAATTTAAGCATTAATAATATCGATAAAACTTTTTTATTGTTAATTGCTAAAAAATGCTATATTACGGCGAAATTGTAACTTGATATAAAATAATGTTTTATAAATGTCTTTATATTTATTAATTAACATGTTAAAATCACATTTATGTAAATAAAGTTGTTATAAATCATATTAGGAAGTGATGTAAATTTTGAAAAAGCCAAATCTTATTGAAGACGTAAAAAACACTAATTACAAAATGCATAAAGGGAAAAAGGGCTGGACTGTCAGCTATTCTCTCTTAACTTTTATGCTTGGTGGGATATTTTACGGTAATACTTCAGCTCAACAGGTAAATGCAGCTGATATTGGTACTAAGACTACCCAGCTTACCAAACAAGACAAAGGTCAACAAGAAGTGGAATCAAAGTCGATTGACGATGCCAGAACAACTGCTGGCTTGACTTTGGATACTGAGGCAACAAGTACTAAGAATAAGATTAATACTGATGCAAATTTGACAAATAAAGAAAAAGCAGCTCAGATTGAAACTATTGATTCTTTGGTTGCTAATGGAAAAGCTCGCATAGCAGAAGCTACGGAATTAGTAAGCATTAAAGCAATTGTTGATCAAGCTGTTGCAAATATTAATTCAAGTTACAAACCAGGTAGTGTTATTTCTGAAAGCAAGCCAGCTAAGAATAATAAGACGAACTCTTCTACTAAGGTAGCAGCAAATACTAAGAAAACTCCTACTATTAATGAAGCTAAAAAACCAGCTTCTAAGAAAGTGGCAGTTTCAACTTATCAAGGACTTAGCTCATTCTTTAAGGAAGATGCTCCTGTCGAAGCTAATAAGCCAGCGCTAGCAAATACTAACACTAATAATTCTTCATCCAAAGACGATAATAAGGAAGAAACAAGTTCTTTAATTGCGCCGCAGGATAAAAAAGTTAGTGCAGCATCGTTGCAAGGCAAGAGTATTACAACGAAAACCGATGAAGAAGTTGAAGCTAACACCGACGCAACGGTTGCACCAGATCCAGATGCGGGTCGGGAAGATTTTGAAGATCTAGTTAAGAAACCTAGTGGGAAAACTCGTACTTCAATTAATGTTCCTGTACCAAAAGAAGTGACTAACCCTGATACAAGCCAGTCGGCTGATGTTTCAACCTTTGCTCAATTAGCTGATGCTTGGGGAAATTCAGCTGTAACCTATATTAATATTACCCAAGATATTGCTTTTGATAGTGCAGTTGCTTCTAGAGCCGGAGGATTTGGAACTAGAGGTAAAAATGCTAGAACACCGGCTACAAGCGTAGTTATTAACGGTAATGGTCATAAAATTGATATGGGTAACCAAAGCCTGAGGGTTGGTAATTATCGGGTACCGCAAGCCACATCGATTACTGTGACAAATGCTAAATTCACCCAATCATTCACTTCTGCTGGTGGTGCCGCAACAGCTTTATTAAGTAGTACTTATGCTGGTAATGGTCCATTATTAACATTTAATATTGATAATGTTGAACTTGAACCAAGTGCAGCAGGTACGTATTCCGTGCGTGGTGTTGTAGCATATGGTGCTAAAATTGTCTTTTCTGGCGATAACAAATTCGTTATTACCAACGAAGTTGCCCGCGGAATGGCCAGCGTATACTTTGCTAATGACGCAAGTGTCCAAACGGTTAGAAATTCCAATGACTTTGAAGATGATAATAGCGACGGCGATGGTGACGATGGCTCTACTTCAGATCCTTCAGTAGTTCTCGATAGAGCGACTCCAGAATTCGCATTTAATAGAGGTAACGGTAATAAGAACCAATTTATCATGGGTGACCGTTCCTCTAACTTAGCCGCAACTTTAAACGGAGTTTCAACGAGATACCCAGCTTTACAGGGCTCGATTATGACTCTTCAAGTTGGTGACGACGTATCCTGGACGCAAAAAGGATTTGCCTACTTCTTGCTGGCTTCAAATGGAGCTGCATTTAGAAGTGCAAGTTACGTCTTTGGCCAAAACTTTGACTTGGAATGTCCATCTGCTACTCGTGGTGGGGTTATTCACTTATACCGTAACCAAAGCTTAGTATTTAATCCTGGAACGATTCTTGATATTAATCAGCAAGTTTCAAATGATTCAATTATCGTTGTTGCTGGAACTTCATCTGTAACGTTCAACTCACCAAGAGAATTGGACTTGGCAATTACCAATAAGGGTGATGCTGCCGCAACTGCCAGAAGAGGTATTGTTTCAGGATCTGGTACCGTTAAGATTAATAATTCAAGTATTAGAACTTGGGACGGTTTAAACTCTTCCGAAGAAAAGCCTGATGGTGATTACTCAGCTAAGTTTAGCAATATCACTATTACAAATGGTGTAGCAACAATTAGCATAGTTGGTGGTAATGCAACATCATCAAATATCCTGACTGCTACCACACGTGAATTAAAGACTAATGCCATCAAGCCTGGTAAGGTTAAGATTGAATATGTTGACCGTCAGGGCAATAATATTGGCAATTATGAATTACCATTCGGTGAGGGTCTTTATGAAAACTCTTATATCGGTCAAAGAATTCCGTTAGTAAGTGAAGATATTATTAATCACATTCCTGAAGGCTACATGTGGGCACTAGGCAATCAGATCTATTCTGGTGCAGCCGCCGATCAACAAAGTGGTGGTGCAGCAACTGATGAAGATAATGGTGATGCCAGTGGTCAACCAAACGTAGCAATTGTTCCAATGGATGATGGCTCATTTACATACAAGGTCTATGTATATGGAACTAAGCAAAACGTGACATACAAGTATGTCGATGTTAATCATCCTGATAAAGTCCTGACAATTCCTAAACTTGCAGGAACCGAAGATACTAGCGGCCTGGTTACTGCTAACTATGGCAACACGATTGATTGGACGAATAAATACTACACACAAACAAATGTACCTGTCGGTTACCATTACAAGACTGATGCTGAAAATCAACCAACAACGACTCTTGTTTCGAATGATAATCCAGTTGTAATTCTCTATGTTGAGGGTGACGAACAAAAGATTGTTCCTACCTATGTAGATGGCGACGGCAATGCTATTACCCCAGATAATCCGGTTGAAATAACTGGTAGAACAGGCGATACCATTACGATTCCAACTGCTCCTGATGTTAAGAATTTAGCAGTAGATGAAATTTATCTGAATGGCAACCTTGTGACTACTGGTTCCAGTTTTGAAATGCCTGATCAGGCACATTTATCTGCTAAAGACAAATATACTATAGTATATAAATATCGTTCACTACAGATCGATAAAGATGAAGCTATTAAGGCAATAGAAACAGCTGCTAATAATGCAACTGAGAAAATCGGTATCAATAAAACTTGGACGACTGCAGGCAAAGAAAACCAGTCAAACAAAGTAATTCAGGCTAAAATTGATGCTATCAATGAAATTAATAATTGTGAAACTCTTAGTCAATTGAACTCTGTAAAAGATAAGTGGATCGAAGAAATTAATAGACTTGGTGATGAGAATGGCGAACCATTAGAAACTCAGAGAACCAAGGCTAAAGGTCTGATTGATGATAAAGCTAAGGAAGTCAAGGATCAGATTGACACTGATGTAACTTTGACTAATGCCAAGAAGGCCGAGCAAAAAGCTGATGTTGATAAGGCAGTCGCAGATGCCAAAACTGCCATTGATAACGCAGAAGATGCGCAGGGTATCGAAAACGCATTGAATAAAGGTAGAGAACAAATTGGTAATAAACATCGACCAGAATCACTAACTCAACAACAAACAGATGCCAAAAGCGCCATTGACGGCAAAGCTAAAGAAGTCAAAGACAAGATTGATGCTGATAAAACTCTGACAAGTGCCCAGAAGACTGAGCAAAAGGATGCTGTTGATCAAGCAGCAGCCGCAATTAAAGATGCCATCGATAAGGCAGAAGATGCCCAAACAATTGAAGACACTTTAATCGCTGGCAAAGACAAGATTGATGCAGTATACAAACCGGGCGATCCGATTAGTAGCCAAAAGGAAGCTGCCAAGGGCAAGATTGACGACAAGGTCAAGGAAGTCAAAGGCAACATTGACGCTGATAAGAACCTGACTGATGCTGAAAAAGAAAAGCAAAAAACTGATGTTGATAAGGCAGCCACAGATGCCAAGGATGCCATTGACAAAGCAGATACGGCTCAAGGAGTTCAGGATGCTTTAGATAAAGGTAGAGATAGCATAGGTAATGCTTATGTACCAGGTGGTCCGCTTAGTGATCAAAAGACTGCTGCAAAAGGCAAGATTGATGACAAGGTCAAGGAAGTCAAAGGCAACATTGACGCTGATAAGAATCTGACTGATGCTCAAAAAGAGAAGCAAAAAACTGATGCAGATAAGGCAGCCACAGATGCTAAAGATGCCATTGATAAAGCAGATACAGCTCAAGGAGTTCAGGATGCCTTAGATAAAGGCAGAGATAGCATAGGTAATGCTTATGTACCAGGTGGCCCACTTAGTGCTCAAAAGATTGATGCAAAAGGCCAGATTGACGACAAGGTCAAGGAAGTCAAAGACAAGATTGACGCCGACAACAACTTAACTAATAAGCAGAAGGCAGAGCAAAAAGATGCTGTTGATCAAGCAGCTATTGTCGCTAAAGAAAACATTGATCTGGCCGAAACAGCTCAGGGAATTGAAAATGCCTTAAATATTGGTAAGGATAAGATTGATGCAGCTTACAAGCCAGGTAGTTCTTTAACCGGTCAAAAGATTGATGCCAAGAGCAAGATTGACGATAAGGTCAAGGAAGTTAAAGGCAAGATTGATGCTGACAAGAACTTAACCGATAAGCAAAAGGTCGACCAAAAAGCTGAAGTGGATCAAGCGGCAGCTGATGCCAAGGATGCGATTGACAAGGCCGAAACAGCTCAAGGAGTTGAAGATGCCGTAACTACTGGTAAGGCTAATATCGATGCGGCTTACAAGCCAGGTGGTTCACTTAGTGGCCAAAAGACAGAAGCCAAAGGTCAGATTGATGACAAGGCTAAAGAGGTTAAGGGCAACATTGATGCCGATAAGAACCTAACCGATAAGCAGAAGGCAGAGCAAAAAGATGCGGTAGATAAAGCAGCATCCGATGCCAAGGATGCGATTGATCTGGCCGAAACAGCTCAAGCGGTCGAAGATGCTGTTAATACTGGTAAAGATAAGATTGATGCGGCTCACAAGCCAGGTAGTTCATTAAGTGGTCAAAAGACTGATGCAAAAGGTCGGATTGATGATAAGGCTAAAGAGGTTAAGGGCAACATTGATGCTGATAAGAACTTAACCGATAAGCAGAAGGCAGAGCAAAAAGACGCGGTGGATAAGGCAGCAGTTGATGCGAAGGATGCGATTGATAAGGCCGAGACAGCTCAAGGAGTTGAAGATGCCGTAACTACAGGTAAAGCTAATATTGATGCGGCTTACAAGCCAGGCTCAGCACTTAGTGGTCAAAAGACAGATGCTAAAGGTCAGATTGATGACAAGGCTAAAGAGGTTAAAGGCAACATTGATGCCGATAAGAACTTAACCGATAAGCAAAAGACTGATCAAAAAGCCGATGTGGATAAAGCAGCGTCCGATGCGAAGGATGCGATTGATCAGGCGGAAACAGCTCAGGCAGTTGAAGATGCTGTAACTACCGGTAAGGATAAGATTGGTGCGGCTTACAAGCCAGGCAGTTCTTTAACTGGTCAAAAGACAGATGCTAAAGGTCGAATTGATGATAAGGCTAAAGAGGTTAAGGGCAACATTGATGCCGATAAGAACTTGACTGATAAGCAGAAGGCTGATCAAAAAGCTGACGTTGATAAAGCAGCGTCTGATGCCAAGGATGCAATTGACAAGGCCGAAACAGCTCAGGCAGTTGAAGAAGCTGTAACTACCGGTAAAGCCAACATTGATGCGGTTTATAAGCCAGGCTCAGCACTTAGTGGTCAAAAGACAGATGCTAAAGGACAAATTGATGACAAGGTCAAGGAAGTTAAAGGCAAGATTGACGCCGATAATAACTTGACTGATAAGCAAAAGGCCGACCAAAAAGCTGATGTGGATAAAGCAGCATCCGCTGCGAAGGATTCAATTGATCAGGCAGAAACAGCTCAAGCGGTCGAAGATGCCGTAACTGTAGGTAAAGCCAATATTGATGCAGCCTACAAGCCGGGCAGTTCTTTAACCGCTCAAAAGACTGATGCAAAAGGTCGAATTGATGACAAGGTCAAGGAAGTCAAAGACAAGATTGACGCTGATAAGAACCTAACCGATAAGCAGAAGACCGACCAAAAAGCTGCGGTGGATCAGGCAGCAGCCGATGCGAAAGATGCAATTAACAAAGCAGATACAGCTCAAGCGGTCGAAGAAGCCGTAACTACCGGTAAAGCCAACATCGATGCGGCCTACAAGCCAGGCTCAGCACTTAGTGGTCAAAAGACAGATGCCAAAGGTCAGATTGATGATAAGGCAAAAGAGGTTAAGGGCAACATTGACGCTGATAAGAATTTAACCGATAAGCAAAAGGCCGACCAAAAAGCTGACGTTGATAAAGCAGCGTCCGATGCCAAGGATGCAATTGACAAGGCCGAAACTGCCCAAGCGGTTGAAGATGCCGTAACTACTGGTAAGGCTAATATTGATGCAGCCTACAAGCCAGGCTCAGCACTCGGTGGTCAAAAGACAGATGCCAAAGATCAGATTGACGACAAAGCTAAAGAAGTCAAAGACAAGATTGATGCCGACGTCAATTTAACCGATAAGCAAAAAACTGATCAAAAGGATGCTGTCGACAAAGCAGTCTCAGATGCTAAGGACGCCATTGACAAAGCAGATACAGCTCAAGGAGTTCAAGATGCTTTGAATGATGGTAAAGATAAGATTGATGCAATATATGCACCAGGTAGTTCACTTAGTGGTCAAAAGACAGAAGCTAAAGGCAAGATTGATGACAAGGCTAAAGAGGTTAAGGGCAACATTGATGCCGATAAGAACTTGACTGATAAGCAAAAGGCCGACCAAAAAGACGCCGTTGATAAGGCAGCTGCTGATGCGAAGGATGCGATTGATCAAGCCAAAACAGCTCAAGCGATTGAAGATGCCGTAACTACAGGTAAAGCCAACATTGATGCAGCCTACAAGCCTGGTAGTTCTTTAACCGGTCAAAAGACAGAAGCTAAAGGCAAGATTGATGATAAGGCTAAAGAGGTTAAGGGCAAGATCGATGGCGATAAGAACCTAACCGATAAGCAGAAGTCAGACCAAAAAGCCGCGGTGGATAAAGCCGTATCTGATGCGAAGGATGCGATTGATCAGGCTGAGACAGCTCAGGCGGTTGAAGATGCTGTAACTACTGGTAAAGCCAATATTGATGCAGCCTACAAGCCAGGCAGTTCTTTAACCGGTCAAAAGACGGATGCTAAAGGTCAGATTGATGATAAGGTCAAGGAAGTCAAAGGCAACATTGATGCCGATAAGAACTTGACCGATAAGCAGAAGACAGAGCAAAAAGATGCGGTGGATAAAGCAGCAGCTGATGCGAAGGATGCGATTGATCAGGCTGAAACAGCTCAAGCAATTGAAGATGCCGTAACTACAGGTAAAGCCAACATTGATGCAGCCTACAAGCCGGGTTCACCAGTTAGCGGTCAAAAGACTGCTGCGAAGGGTCAAATTGATGACAAGGCCAAAGAAGTTAAGGGCAAGATTGATGCCGATAAGAACTTAACTGATAAGCAAAAAGCTGATCAAAAAGCTGACGTCAATCAAGCTGTAACTGAAGCTAAAAATGCGATCGATCAAGCCGAAACAGCTCAAGCGATTGAAGATGCCGTAACTACTGGTAGAGACAAGATCGATGCAGCCTACAAACCTGGTACGCCAATTAGTAATCAAAAGACTACTGCAAAGGGTCAAATTGATGACAAGGTCAAAGAGGTTAAGGGCAAGATTGACGCCGACAATAACTTAACTGATAAGCAGAAAGCAGATCAAAAAGAGGCCGTTGATAAGGCTGCAACAGATGCGAAGGATGCGATTGATCAGGCTGAAACAGCTCAAGCGGTTGAAGAAGCTGTAACTACAGGTAAAGCCAACATTGATGCAGCTTACAAGCCTGGTTCACCAGTTAGCGGTCAAAAGACTGCTGCCAAAGGCCAAATTGATGATAAGGCCAAGGAAGTTAAGGATAAGATTGACGCTGACAAGAACCTAACTGATAAGCAAAAAGCTGATCAAAAAGCTGACGTTGATAAAGCAGCATCTGATGCGAAGGGTGCGATTGACAAGGCTGAAACGGCCCAAGCAGTCGAAGATGCTGTGACAACTGGTAAAGATCAGATTGAAGCAGCTTACAAGCCGGGTACATCACTCAGTGGTCAAAAGACTGCCGCTAAAAGTCAGATTGATGACAAGGCCAAAGAAGTCAAAGACAAGATTGATTCTGATAAGAATCTGACTGATAAGCAGAAGGCTGACCAAAAGGTGGCAGTTGATAAAGCAGCCGCTGATGCGAAGGATGCGATTGATAAAGCAGAAACAGCTCAAGCAGTTGAAGATGCTGTAACTACTGGTAAGGCCAATATTGAATCAGCTTACAAACCGGGTAGTGATATCAGTAATCAAAAGACAGAAGCTAAAGGTCAAATCGATGACAAAGCCAAAGAAGTTAAAGACAAGATTGACGCAGACAAGAATCTAACTGATAAGCAAAAATCAGAGCAAAAAGATGCGGTAGATAAAGCTGCAGCCGATGCGAAGGATGCTATTAACAAGGCTGAAACTGCTCAAGAAGTTCAAGATGCCATTAACAAGGGTAAAGATCAAATTGATGCAGCCTATAAGCCAGGTAGCGCTATTAGCGGTCAAAAGACAGATGCTAAGAGCAAGATTGATGATAAGGTCAAGGAAGTTAAGAGCAAGATTGATGCCGATAAGAACTTAACTGATAAGCAAAAGGCTGATCAAAAAGCTGATGTGGATCAGGCAGCAGCTGATGCTAAGAATGCGATTGATCAGGCCGAAACAGCTCAAGCAGTTGAAGATGCCGTAACTACTGGTAAAGCCAACATTGATGCAGCCTATAAGCCAGGTTCATCACTCAGTGGGCAAAAGACAGATGCTAAAGGTCAGATTGATGACAAGGGCAAAGAAGTCAAAGACAAGATTGATGCTGACAAGAACTTGACCGATAAGCAAAAGGCTGATCAAAAGCTTGAAGTTGATAAGGCAGTATCTGAGGCTAAAGATGCCATTGATAAGGCTGGATCAGCTCAAGAAGTTCAAGATGCTCTCAATAAAGGCAAGGATAAGATTGATGCGGCTTATAAACCTGGTACAGTAATTACTGACCAAAAAGATAAAGCCAAGGATAAGATCAACGAAACGGTTAAAGACGTTAAGGATAAGATCGATGCCGATAAGAATCTGACTGATGCTGAAAAGGAGAAGCAAAAAGCAGATGCTGATAAGGCTGCGGCCGATGCTAAGGATGCGATCGATAAGGCTGAGACAGCTCAAGAAGTTCAGGATGCAGTTAATAAGGGTAATGATAGAATTGAAAATGCCTATAAGCCTGGTACTGCACTAACTGCTCAGAAGTCTAATGCTAAAGATCGAATTGATGATGAAGCCGATACAATTAAAGACTTAATTGCAAAGGATCGTTCATTAACCGATAAGGCTAAAGCTGACCAAGTTGCTGCTGTTGATGCTGCTGCTCAAACAGCCAAGAATCGCATTGATGCTGCAACTACGGCTCAGGAAGTACAAAATGCAGTTGATCGTGGCATCAAGAATATTGACTCTAAATACGTTACCAACCCAATTACTTTAGCTGAGCAAAAAGAATATGCACAGCAATTGATTAGGGACGAAGCTGAAATTGTCAAAGGTCAAATTGAAAGCGATCCTGCACTTGATACTGAAACCAAGGCGCAACAGGCAAAGGCGGTAGATGCTCAAGTTCAAAAGGCAATTAACAAGATTGCTCAAGCACCAGATGCACAAGCAGTTCAAGAAGAATACAATAATGGTATTATTGCAATTCATGCTCAACACCTTAAAGGTACTGAATTAGAAACCCAAAAGCAGAAAGCTAAGGATTCGATTACGCAAGAACTGACTACTATTAAGGAAGCAATTAGTAAAGATGTCAGCCTCGTTTCATCAGAAAAGGCTAAACAAATTGCTGATGCAGAATTAGCTGCTGGTAAAGCACAAAATGCTATTGATCGTGCGAACAAGGCACAAGATATCAGTGATAATTTAGCTGCCGGTATCATTGCAATTGATAATGCATACATTCCAGGTAAGCCACTTGCTGATCAAAAGAGTGAAGCAAATAAAGCTCTAGATGATGCAGCTGCAGCAGCCAAAGATAAGATTGATAAAGATCAATCTAAGACTGCTGAAGAGAAGGCTAATGAAAAGCAGAAGATTGATGATGCCGTATCGAAAGCGAAAGACGCAATCGACAAAGCCAAGGATGCTGATGGTGTGAATAATGCTAAAATTGAAGGCACTTCAGAAATTGAAATTGCGCAAAAGCCAACTGCTACAGTGGAAGATCAAAAGAACTCAGCTAAGAAGGAAATTGACGACGCTGCTAATGCTGCTAAGAACAAGATTAGTCAGGATGTAAGCTTAACAAACGAACAAAAAGCTGCTGCTAATAAGGCTGTAGATGATGCAGCTGCAGCAGCTAAGGATGCGATTGATAAAGCAAGCAATTCTGATGAAATTAACAAAGCTAAGCAAGATGGTATCAACGCAATTGACAAGATTACGGCTGAATTAGACTTGCAAAAGCTTAAGGATCAATCAAAGGCCATCATTATTGACAGTGCACAAGCTGCTAAGAATAAAATTGATAATATAGCTAATGTGAGTGATGGTGAAAAGCAAAGTGCTAAGGAAAAGATTGATCAAATTCTTGAAGCCGGAAAAGCTAATATTGACAAGGCAAACAGTTTTGAAGAGATCTTACAAGTAATTGACCGCACGAATAAAGAAATCGGATTGGTAACTGTTGTTCCAAATAATAACAATTCTAACGGCTCCGATGGCTCCGGTTCAAATGGTTCAGACGGTGCTGGCTCTAATGGCTCCGGTTCAAATGGTTCAGACGGTGCTGGCAGCAATGGCTCCGGTTCAAATGGTTCCGACGGAGCTGGCAGCAACGGTTCTGTTCCAAATAGCTCTGACGGTACTGGCAGCAATGGTTCTGTTCCAAATGGTTCAGACGGTGCTGGCTCTAATGGCTCCGGTTCAAATGGTTCAGACGGTGCTGGCTCAAATGGCTCCGGTTCAAATGGTTCAGACGGTGCTGGCTCTAATAGCTCCGGCTCAAATGGTTCAGACGGTGCTGGCTCTAATGGCTCCGGTTCGAATGGTTCAGACGGTGCTGGCAGCAATGGCTCCGGCTCAAATGGTTCAGACGGTGCTGGCAGCAATGGTTCCGGCTCAGGAAATTCAAATGGCTCCGGATCAAATGGTTCTGACGGTGCTGGCAGCAATGGCTCCGGATCAAATGGTTCAGACGGTGCTGGCAGCAACGGTTCTGTTCCAAATGGTTCCGACGGAGCTGGCTCTAATGGCTCCGGTTCAAATGGTTCCGACGGAGCTGGCTCTAATGGCTCTGGTTCAGGAAGTTCAAATGGCTCCGGTAGCACAAGTACCGGCTCGAACGGTTCTGGTTCAACTGTAAATAATCCAGCTACTAGTGAAGGTACAGCTGCTGCAACTGCTGGTGAAGAAACCGGTGATGCAGTTGACAGAAAACTTAACCACAATGCCTACTTCTATAACAAGGATGGTAAGCGGGCAAACTTATTAGTAGCTAAGAAAGGTTCGGTAATAAGTACTTACAAGCAAGAAAGTATTAATGGCCGAGACTTCTACCTAACTGATAATGGTTTGTACGTTGCCGTAAACAACTTCAAGGAACAAACTCGTTTATTGAAGAAGAATGCATTCCTATATAGTTCAAAGGGCAAACGAATCAGTACTAAGTTATTGAAGAAGAATACTAAGGTTAAGACATATGGCGATCCTGTTACCATTAAGGGCAAGCAGTACTACATTACTACTGGTAATCGCTACGTTAAGGCAGCTAACTTTGCAGTTGTTGCTAAGGAAGCCAATAATGTGGTTGCCGATGGTGTAACAGCCAATGCAATTCTGGAACATGATGCATATATCTATAATGATGAAGGTAAGAGAATTAATCGTGTTGTTCTTAAGGCGGGGTCACAACTTGCTACAGGTGAAACAAAGACAATTGATGGACGTCAGTTCATCGAAATTGGCAAGGGTCATTATGTAGCAAGTGACAACGTCACGGGTACAGCTCGTAAATTAAGTACTAAGGCGTATGTCTATGATCAACATGGACAACGCATAGGTAAGCAAACATTGAAGAAGAACGATACTGTTCAAACCTACGGCGAACCAGTCAAGAAAGGAGGCCAAGAATTTTATATAATTGGAAATAATAAATTTGTAAAAAAAGGCGTTGTAAAATAATCCATAGATAATTATTGAACTACCATTTTTGCAAATAATCGAGGCATATTTAGTAGATAGAGAACACCAAGCTTACCGTAAGCTTGGTGTTTTTCTTTAGATCATAAATGTAAATAATCACTTTTAAGTATACATTTATAGGTAATAATTTTATGTTCTTCAAGTGGCGATTGAAATGATTGCTTTTAACTGGGTGCGCTTTTGATTTTTGGGCTGAATAACCAGATAAAAAATAACAAACTCTTCTTGTCAAAATAACGTTTTTAAAATTGGGGTAAGTTCGGTAAATTGAATTCCGATTTAATAAAAATTCTTTATTACGCTAAATAATTTCTTCTTAAAAATTATTATAGTTTTTTGCTTAGCTATTTGCGGATAGCATAAAACAAAAAGGAGCTAAAACTAAAGTAAAAATCCGCTAGAACGGTGTTCTGCGCTGGATTTGCCACTCATCAAATTAAGAATCAGTCAATTTACAATTGGTGATTAATCACACAATCAATTATTTAAATGTATATGAAGATAGTAAAAACATAATTACGGTTCATTAATAACTAAAAAAATTTAGTAAATATTTTTAATTATTTTAAATAACAGTAGTTTTGCAATTAAGAAAAAAATAATATTTAAAATAAGCACAAAAATTAAATAACTTGACCCAAAATAATGATTTTAGTATATGAAATGACTTGATAAATAAAGGTTTATTAATTTTTTGAATCGGGTAATTTTTTGTCTTATTTAAAAAGACAGAGCTTATAAAAATCATTTATTGCATTTTTGAAAAGCGCTTTACAGTGGGGTGTAGCAGCCACTTTGTTAATAAAATCATTTGAAAAAGAGCTTTATACATCATGATAAATGTGCTAAACTACTTTTGTTATATATTAATGTTATATATTAAATGAAAGAATGGTGAGTATAATTTGAAGAGAAACTCGAATCTTATCGAAGAAACGAAAAATACAAATTATAAGATGCATAAAAGCAAAAAAGGATGGCTTGTTAGCTATTCTTTATTAACATTTATGCTCGGTGGAATTTACCTAGGAAGTAGTTCAACTGCTCCCGTAAAGGCCGCTGATATTGATAATCAAAAGGATCAAAAAGGAGTAGATCAAGACCTTCAAAAGACTGTCGAATCGAAGTCGCTAGAAGATGCAAAATTAAATGCTTCTACTACTATTAACACTGAAGCTACTACTATTAAGGAAAAGATTAATTCTGATTTGAACTTATCTAGTAGCAAAAAGGCGCAACAAGTCAAAAAAGTTGATGCCTTGGTTACTGCTGCAAAAACTAAGGTTGATGCAGCAGCTAATTTAGCTGATGTTAAAGCGGTTATTGAAGAGACTGTATCAAATATTGATAATGCTTATGAACCAGGCTCAGTTGTTACTAAAGCTAAGTCAACTGCTAAAAAGAGCACCAAAAAAGCTCCTGTAATAAGTAAGAATGTTAAGCCTGCTTCAAAGAAGGTTGGCGTTACTACTTATAAAGGTTTGAGTTCATTCTTCAAATCTGCATCAACTTCTAACGGTGTAACTGCAACTAATGATAATTCAGCAGCTGCAGCTGCAACTACGGCTAAGACTGATAAATCTGAAGCAACCAGTTCACTTGTAGCTGATTCTGCCGCAAATTCAGCAACTGATTCTGCTAAAATTGCAGCAAATAATGCAACTACTAATACTAAAGTAGAAGGCACTTCAGACAATAAGGCAGTAGACAAGAGAAGTACAAATGATGTAACTGCTCAAGATGAAGCAACGCCAAGAATTGATACAGCAGCTGACACAGATGGTGGCAAAGCTGTTGCTGTTGGTAACGACCCAGATGGTGGACGTAATAAGTTTGAAACTGACTTGAATAATCCTGCAGGTAAAACTAAAACTTCTGTTGATGTACCTACACCTGATCAGGTGCTACATCCTGAAAAATATAATCAAGACGCAACTCAAGTTGCAACAGTAGCAGATTTTATTAAAGCCTGGAATACAGCTACAACTAGTTATATCAATGTTACAAGTGACTTGACCTTTTCTACCTCTGATAGGCTAACAACCCGTAGCGCTAATGCAAAGGATATAGTTATTAATGGTAATGGTCATACAATTGACTTAAAGATGCAGAACTTCAGATTGGCTCCTACTACTGCTGCTAACCCGACAACTATAACTTTGACCAATGCAACCTTTAAACAAGGGCTAACCAACTGGGGTGATGACTCGAATGCTTTAGTTTCATCAACTAATGGTGCTGGGCTACAAGTTAATATTGATAATATCAATTTGTTAAGCAATTATCCTGATGGAAGTCAATATGGTCCAAACCATGTTCTTTATGCTGCGTATGCTGGAATTAAGTTTTCGGGTAATAATCATTTTGACTTAATGAATGAGGTTACTCGTAGCGTAACCTATATTGAATATGCTAATAATAGCTATGTTAAAATGACTAGACGTCCAGGAACAAGCGATAACTATAAATATTCCGAATTTTGGGTAAATGTAAGGGATACTACTGGTCGTGGCAATAAGCTCATTATGGGTGACGGGTCAACTAATGACGCATCTACAGCTAGTGGTATTTCTGCGAACTATCCAGCATACTATGATTTCATTGGTGGTATGACGGTTGGTGATAATGTTACATGGAAGCAAACTGGTTTCCAATACTTTGTTGATGCCAATCGTGAAGCTGGCTATTTCCAAGATGCTCGATTTGATTTCGGTGAAAACTTTACGTTAAGTGCACCAGTAACAGTACAGGATGGTGTTATCAAGCTTGGATATAGACAGCAGGCTAACTTTGCTGCTGGTACAAAGATGGAAGTTAATCAGAATGCTATCGGAGCTATATTACAAGTTAACGGCACCTCAAGTATAAGCTTTATTTCTCCTAAGGCTTTGCATTTAGCAATGTTTAATGCCTCAGGTAATCCGATAAATCAGTATTCTGGTATCTTTACTGGTACAGGAACCGTTTCGCTAAATGATTCAAGTATCAGTACTTGGAACGCAACTAATGTGGGACCTAATAGCCCTGATAACACTGCAGTCTTCACACAAATGAGCTATCAGAATGGCACAGTTACGCTTAAGGACCTTGATGGCAAACAAGTATCAGGTTCCAAGATTGTTTCTAACAATACTCGTGAGCTACAAACGAACGCAATTTCCGTTGGTACTATGAGCGTTCAATATGTTGATCAATTTGGTAAAGTAATTAGCACTGTAAAGGTGCCAGTGACAGATAAAGATAACTTCATTGGTCAGTCAGTGCCATTTATTACTAAAGAATATGCTGTTACTAATATGCCTAAGGGTTATATGTGGGCAATTGGTAATCAAGTTTATTCTGGTGCTGTAAAAGATCCTACCGTTGATACAATCGACCAATATGGTCAAGCTAAATATGGTATTGTACCAATGCGGACTGATACTAGTGATACTAAACCTGACAAGACATACACTATTTATGTCTACGGTACACCGCAAAAGGTTAGCTACCAATACGTTGACTACAAGACCAACCGAGTATTGACTTCACCACTTTCAGGTAAAGCTGGTACTGAAGCTGTTGGTGGTATAACACCAGCTAACTACGGTAACACAATCGACTGGACTAACAAGTACTACAAGACTGATAATGTTCCAGCTGGTTACCATTATTCAACCCAAGCTGCAACTGATGGCAAGCAACCGACAACAACTCAAGTTACTGATAATAATCCGCTAGTTACTATCTTTGTTGAAGGTAATGAACAGACTATTCCAGTAAGTTTCGTTGATTTGAATAATACTCCTGTTAGTCCTATAAGTGGGGTAACTGTTACTGGTGTAACTGGTCAAACAATGACCATTCCAGAAGCTCCAGAAGCAATTAACTCGCAACTTGATCACATTGAGTTAAACGGTAAGACGGTTAAAGCTGGTGATACCTTTGAAATGCCAGATCAAACCAACCTGCCTGCCGATCAAAAGTATTCACTTAAGTATGTTTATGGACCTCTGGATAAAAGTGGTGCAAAAGGAAAACTTGATGACGAACTCAAGAGGCTAAATGACTTAGTTGACAATAATGTCAATTTGACGCAAGGCCAAAAAGCCAAAATAAAAGGTGATATTAATACTCAATATCAAGATGCTATAAATGAAATTGCATCACCTATTACTGATCGTCCGACCCTATTAGAGCAAGCTAAAAATAAAGGTATAGCAGCTATGGATAAGGCTTATGAAGACGGTGTTGCTCTAGAAACAAACAGAAACGATCAGAAAAATAAAATTGATGCTGAGGCAACTACTATCAAGAAAGCCATTGATGACGATCCAACGCTGACGACAGAAGTAAAGAACAAACAAAAGGCCAATGTCGATAAACATGCCCAGTTAGCCAAGGAAAATATTGACAAGGCAACTGATGCAAAAGGTATAAATGATGCCTTTGATGAAGGTAAAACGAACATTGATAATGATCACGTGCCAGGCGATTCATTAGGCGACCAAAGGGCAGCAGCCAAAAAGCAACTAGAAGCAGATGCTAAGA
Source organism: Lactobacillus sp. B4026 (assembly GCF_026535825.1). NCBI lineage: Bacteria > Bacillati > Bacillota > Bacilli > Lactobacillales > Lactobacillaceae > Lactobacillus > Lactobacillus sp. B4026. The sequence goes on along the minus strand of NZ_JAFNPD010000006.1, from coordinate 52 downwards.
CAGCTAAGGACAAGATTGCCGCTGCTCTTGACCTAGATAATGAAGCCAAGAA